>DASWOS010000295.1:0-13499 GCA_036398645.1 Dokdonella sp.
CCCACGAAGCCCCGCCGACGTCCGGAAATCGATTCCGGGCCGGTCGACCGCCGCGCCTCTCGCCGCCCTGCTCCGGCGGTACGACCACAGGCCGCGGCGCTCTTTCGCCGATGCACCGTCAACGATGCTGCCTCCCCAACGTCATCCGGCTTCCCACCCCCCTCGAACAGCCGCGGTGCATCGGCTCTTTCTTCCCCCTTCGCGCCCCGCCGCCGCCGCGCGGCGCGGCGCGCCGTGCCCGAGGCGTGAGGTCGGCGCTCAGAACCACAGGCGCAGCCCGGCGACGAGCTCGGCGTCGAACGCGTCGTCGCCGGCCGCGCGCGCGTACGCGGCCGTCGCGCCGAAGCGGCGCCGCCATTCGACGCCGACGTACGGCGCGAGCTCGCGCCGGATCTCGTAGCGCAGGCGCAGGCCGAGCTCGGCGTCGGAAACGCCGGCGCCGAGCCGCCGAGCCGGATCGGCCTTGCCGTACGCATTCAGCTCGAAGCGCGGCTGCAGGACCAGGCGCCGGGTCAGCCGCAACTCGTACTCGCTCTCGAAGCGCAGCGCCGTGCGGCCCTGCTCGCCGACGTACGCGGTCGCCTGCACGTCGAGCCAGTACGGCGCGAGCCCCTGCACGCCGAACGCGGCCCAGCGCCGATCCGGGCCGCGGCCGAAGTCGTCGCGGACGCCGAGCGCGAGGTCCCAGAACGCGGCGGCCGCGTGGCTCCAGAGCAGCTCGGCGTCGGCGCGCTCGATCGTGCCGGCGCGCCGCTCGCCTTCGCTTCTGAACCAGAGCTTGTCGAAGTCGCGGCCGAACCAGGCGTAGGCGTCCCAGGCCGTCGCGAAGCCGGCGTCGGCATCGACGCGTTCGAAGCGGTCGAGCACGAAGCGGCCGAAGCTCGCGTCGTCGTCCATGCCCATGATCTCGCGCATCTGCGCGGCAGGCATCGCGTCGACCGCGTCGTGCGCTTGCGCGCCGTGCGCCGGCGGCGCCGGAGACGCGTGCGCAGCGTTCGGCGGCGGCGTTCCGGCGCCCGCGCCGGCGCCGCCGGCCTGCGCGTCGGTACCGACGGTCGGCTGCGCCGGCGCGAGCACGGCGGCGCCGGCCAGCATCACGATGACGCCGATGCCGGCGAGCCGGCGCGCCGATCGCCGCAGATCACGCGTCAGCGGCGCCGCAGCGCTCGCCCGAGCAGACGTGCCGGTGCCCGGCGCGGACACGCTCATGCGACGACGACCTCGCGGAACATGCCCGCTTCCATGTGATAGAGCAGATGGCAGTGGTACGCCCAGCGGCCGAGCGCGTCGGCGCTGACGCGATACGCGACGCGCTGCGCCGGCTGCACGACGACCGTGTGCTTGCGCGCCTGGTACGCGCCGTCCGGCGCCTCGAGCTCGCTCCACATGCCGTGCAGGTGAATCGGGTGCGCCATCATCGTGTCGTTGACGAGCACGATGCGCACGCGTTCGCCGTGGCGCAGCCGCAACGGCTCGGCGTCGGAGAACTTGCGACCGTCGAACGACCAGACGTAGCGCTGCATGTGTCCGGTCAGGTGCAGCTCGATGTCGCGCGCGGTATCCGCCGAGATCGGCGCGTCGAGTCCGTGCAGGTCCGCATACGTCAGCACGCGCCGGCCGTTGCCGCGCAGGCCGACGCCGGGATCGTCGAGATTCGTGCGCGGCGTCGCGACCTGCATGTCGACGCCGGGGCCGTACTTCGCCGCGTGCTGCGCGGACGCTCCGGCGGCGCCGGCGTGCGCCGTCGCGGCGTGGTCCATGCCCGCCATCGCGGCGTGATCCATGCCGCCCATGCCGGCGTGATCCATGCCCGGCATCGTCGCCGGACCGGTGCCGCGGTCCATGTCGCCCATCATGTCGGCCATCGACAGCCGCACGCGCGGATCCGGCGCGGGCACGTCGGCGGCGAGGCCCGGCCGCGGCGTCAGCGTGCCGCGTGCGTAGCCGGAGCGGTCCATCGACTGCGCGAAGATCGTGTAGGCGCGGTCCGCGTCGGGCTCGACGACGACGTCGCAGGTCTCGGCGGTGCCGAGCCGGAATTCGTCGACGCTGACCGGCTCGACGTCTTGGCCGTCGTGCGCGACGACGCGCAGCGTCAGACCCGGAATGCGCACGTCGAAGAAGCTCATCGACGAGCCGTTGATGAAGCGTAGCCGCACGCGCTCGCCGCGCGCGAACGTGCCGGTCCAGTTCGACGCCGGCGTGCAGCCGTTCATCAGATACGTGTACGCGCAGCCGGACACGTCGGCGAGATCGCTCGGGTCCATGCGCATGCGGTTCCACATCCGGCGCGCTGCGAGCGCCGCGCGCAGCCCGTCCTCGTGCGCGTCGCGCAGGAAGTCCGCTGCGGTCGGCTGCGCACGATTGTAATAATCGCTTTCTCTCTTCAGCGTCGCGTAGACGTGCTCGGGATCGTCGTCGGTCCAGTCCGAGAGCAGCACGACGTAGTCGCGCTCGGCCGCGAAGCGCCCGCCGCCGCGCGGCTCGATCACGATCGGCCCGTACAGGCCGAGCTGCTCCTGGAAGCGCGAATGGCCGTGATACCAGTACGTGCCGGCCTGGTTCACGGTGAAGCGGTACTCATAGGTCTCCCCGGGCGCGATGCCCGGGAAGCTCAGGCCCGGCACGCCGTCCATCGCCGCCGGCAGCACGATGCCGTGCCAATGGATCGAGCTGCGCTCGCGCAGCGCGTTGCGCACGCGCAGCGTGACCGTGTCGCCCTGGCGCCAGCGCAGCAGCGGCGCCGGCACGCGGCCGTTGATCGCGACGGCGTGCCTCGGCGTGCCGGTGAAGTCGACCGGCCGCGCGCCGATCTCGAGGTCGAACCGCGTGCCGGCGAGCACCGCCGGCGCCGAGGTCGGGACCGACGCCGGCACGAGCCGGCCGAGGCCGACGCCGAGCCCGGCGAGCGCGGTTCCCTGCACGAAGCGGCGGCGCGACCAGCACGGCGCGCCCGCTGAAACGAGTGTCATCTCTGCAAACTCCGATCGGCGGCGCGCATCGGCGCCGGACGCCGCTCGCATCGCGGGCGGACGTTCCCGCAGAAAACAGAACGTCAGGCGATCGGAGGTCGCAGCGGACGCGCGGCGACGGCGGTGCGGATCTCGACGGAGCCGGCGCGCGGCAACACCGACGGCGGACGCCGCGGCAATGCCGGCAGCGCGGCGACGTCGAGCACGCCGAACGCCGCGGCGCAAATGCAGGAGTCGCCGGCGCAGCAGTCACAGCCGCCGCGCGAACGAGTGGACGAACGTTCGCTCGGCGCTGCCGCTCGCGCCTGAACGTGCGACCGAGCGTGCTCTGCGCACGAATGCGCGCCGCCGACGACGCCGCTTTCACGCGTCGCCGCGCCGAGCGGCGCGGCGACGGCCGCAGCCGCATTCGCGAGCCATGCGAACGCGAGCACGAACGGCAGCACGCGCCGCAGTCGCCACGCAGCGCGACGCAGGCGGAGCTTCGTGCTGGCGAACCGGTTCGTCACCGCCGAAAATGGTACGCATCACGGCTGCGCTTGCAAAGCGCAGCGCGTCGCGGCCCTCGCCCGTTCGGAGCGGCATGAACTATCGCCACGCATTCCACGCCGGCAACTTCGCCGACGTGTTCAAGCACACGATCCTGCTCGGCCTGCTCGACGCGCTGAAGGCGAAGCCGGCCGCGTTCTGCTACGTCGACACGCACGCCGGACGCGGCCTCTACGACCTCCGCGGCAGCGAGGCGCTGCGCACCGGCGAGGCCGACGGCGGCGTGCGCCGCGTGCTCGCCGCCGCGGCGCTGCCGGCCGCGCTGCGGCGCTACGCCGACGCGGTGCGCGCGTTCGCCGTCGACGACGCCGATCCGTCGCGACGTCATCCCGGTTCGCCGCTGCTCGCGGCCGCGGAGCTGCGCGATCGCGACCGCGCGATCCTCTGCGAGCTGCACCCGGACGAAGCCGCGGCATTGAAGTCCGCGCTGCGCGATGACACGCGCTGCGCGATCCATGTGCGCGACGGCTACGCCGCGTTGAAGGCGCTGCTGCCGCCGGCGCAGAAACGCGGCCTCGTGCTGGTCGATCCGCCGTTCGAGGCGCAAGAGCACGAGTTCACCGCGATCGAGGCCGCGCTCCGCGACGCGTTCGCGCGCTGGCCGCAGGCCATCTATGCGGTCTGGTATCCGATCAAGCTGCGCGCACCGCTGCGCCGGTTTCAGCGCGCGCTGCGCGTCGCCGCGCCGCCGAGCGCCGACGTGCTCGTCGCGGAGCTGATGCTGCACGCGGACGACTCGCCGCTGCGCCTGAACGGCTGCGGCGTCGCGCTGGTGAATCCGCCGTGGCGCTTCGACGCCTGGCTCGAGGCCTGGCTGCCGGCGGCCGCGGAGCTGCTCGCGAAGAACGAGCACGCGACATGGCGAGTCGAATCGCCGCGTCCGGCGCGCGCGGCCGTACGCCGAAAGGATTGATCGATGCGGAACGCACCGGCATGGTCGATTCGGACCGTCCATGCGGTCGCCATGTCCTCGTCGACTCGTCCGCCCTGCAATTACCGAGAATCTCGCGCAGCCCGATTTTCGAAGACCGCTTCTTAATCCAGCCCCCTTACCGCGAGACTCGACGGGACTCCCGGCGTTTATCAGCGGCCTCAAGAGTTTCAATTTATATTTAATTTCTTATAATGAGCAACACTTAACATTCTAGTCTTTTCTCGAGGTAGATCCTTCGGAAGCCAAGATTCGCTTGGCGATCGCAAGGAGATTTCGATGAAATCAGCTAGTTATGTTGCTCTCGCTGCATCCGCGGCCTTGATTTCGCTCGCCGTGACGACGCGCGGTCACGCGGACGAACTGGATGTCGACGGACCGGCTTGGAAGCAGATCGCCAGCGGCGTCTACGAGAAAATCGACGAGGACGGAACCGTGACGCGTCGATCCTTCGGGCCCGACGGCGCGGCGTACGACCGCGCGGTGCTGAGCGCACGCCTCAGCGAACTGAGCCGTAAGTCGCAGAGTGCGCTCTCGGACGGCGAGCATGACGAAATCCGCGGCCTCGAACTCGCGCTCGACGGTATCGCCGTATCGGATTCGTCGATCGTTCCCGTTCCGTTCGACACACAAGGCGGAACGATGTGTAGCCGCTTCTACTACGGTCTCGACTCGCACTTCGTCGTCGGCCGAGGCGGCGCGACGACCGTCTCTCGCTCAGGCGCCAACGACGACGGCTTCGGCCCTCCGCCACCGGTTGCGACGTACTCGGTCTATACGAGTTCCGTCGTGACACCTCACAGCGGCTCGCCGATCACGGTGACGCAAACCAACGCGACCGGTGCGCCGGTCTCCGCATTGGCGGATTTCAGGGCGGCCAAAGTCTCGACGACGGCTCTCACGTCAGGTGCCTGCAGCGGCTCGAGCTATTCGTACGTTCAGATTTCATCTACGATCTGCTCGCCGAATCCAGGCTTCGAGTCCCTGACGAAAACCTATTCGACCTGCGTCAGTTCTCCGTAACCGCGGGCGTCGAAAAAAGGCGTAGCGAGCCTTCTGCATAGAGGGCTCGCGTTTCGAATTATCGTCGCCCGAAGCGGGGTGTCGGTTCGCCCGTTCCGCGAGCGCGCTAGAATGTGCGCGTGCATTGCGGAAACCTCGCGACGATGAGCCGCTCCGGAACCGATCGACGCCTGCGCCGTCTCCGCCGCGTCGTCACCGGGATCGTGCTGTTCGCCTTGTCGCTCGCCGCGGCCGCGCACGACGACGGCCCGCCACCGGCGCCGGGCGGGATCTGGAAGGCCGCGGTGCCGCCGCACGCGATGCACGGCGAGTTCGGCAACCTCGATCCGATCGGTCTCGGCGCCGGCGCGCAGGTGCCGGCCGACTGCTCGTTGAACTGGACCAATCCCGACAGCGGCAAGCTCTACTGCTTCTCGAGCGCGACCTCGCTCGTTTACTTCCTGCAGAACCCGTGGGCGAACCTGCGCAACGCCGAGGCCGGCTGGGCGCATCTGCACGCGACGAACTGACTCGTTCGCGCCGAGGTCGGCGCGCGTGCACGACGCACGTCGCGCGGGCCGTCGCCGGCCGGCCGTTGCGCAGCGCGGTCGCACGGCGGCCCGCGACGCGGCGGCGCCGCCGCCGATCCCGCGCGGCGCCGCTCCGCGCCCTGCCCGCCGGCCCGCGCCCGGCCGGCATCCGATCGAACCGTCCTGAGCGCGCCGCCGCGTGCCCGCGGTGCGGCCGCCGGCGCCCCGGATCGGCCACGACCGCGACGATATACTGGGCCGCGCCACCACCGGGGAGTTCTCAATGGAACTGCGTTCGTCCTCGCCGCGCGGGCGGCTCTTCGCGTCGCTCGCGCTCGTGCTCGCAGTGGCGCTCCTCGTCGCATGCGGCCGCAAGCCGAGCAGCGTGCCGGCCGTGCAAGGCCACAAGCCGGTCGCGGCCGAGCCCGCGGCGCCGGCGCCGCCGCCGCAAGGCTTCGCGCTCGCATCCGTGCATGCCGAGCAGTACCAGGGCGATCTCGCGATCACGCTGGAGTTCTCGCAGCCGCTCGTCGGCACGCAGGCGTTCGACACGCTGATCGCGGTCGCCGACGCGAACGGCGCGGCCGTGCAAGGCAGCTGGGCGCTCGACGAGGATGGCCGCACGCTGCGCTTCCCGTTCGTGCAGGCCGACGCGAACTACACGGTCCGCATCAAGGCCGGCCTCGCCGCGGCCGACGGCAAGACGCTCGGCGGCGAGACGACGAAGCCGGTCTACACCGGACCGATGCCGCCGGCCGCCGGCTTCGCCTCGCAGGGCAGCGTGCTGCCGGCGCGCGAGACGCGCGGCCTGCCGGTCGTCTCCGTCAACGTCAAGGAAGTCGACGTCGAGTTCCTCCGCGTGCGCGACAAGGAAGTCGCGAACTTCTTCGCCGCGTATCAGAAGAACGGCCGGCGCGGCAGTTGGGAGCTCGACCCGCAGGGCGGCTGGTACGGGCGCAAGGGCAAGCCGGTCGTCGACATCGCCGATTCGGTCTACGCGAACCGCTTCGTGCTCGGCGGCAAGGACAACGAGCGCGCGCTGAACTACCTGCCGATCCAGAACGTCGCCGAGCTCGAGCAGCCGGGGCTGTATTTCGCGGTCATGAAGCGCGCCGGCAGCTTCGGCGACGAGCGCGAGACCTGCTTCTTCTTCGTCAGCGACATCGGCCTGCACACGCGCGCGTACAAGGACGCGCTGTTCGTGCACGCGGCGTCGTTGAAGACCGGCGAGCCGCTCGGCGGCGTCGAGCTCTCGGTGCTCGACGACCGCGGCGATGCGCTCGTCGCCGGCGCGACCGACGCCGACGGCAACGCGCAGCTCGCCGGCGCGTTCCAGCCGAACCGCGTGCTCGTCGCGAAGAGCGGCCGCGACGTCTCGCTGCTGCCGTTCAACCAGCCGGCACTCGACCTGTCCGACTTCGCGGTCGCCGGGCGCAAGCAGGCCTGGTTCGAGGTGTTCGGCTGGGCTGATCGCGACCTGTACCGGCCCGGCGAGACGATCCGGCTGTCGGCGCTGCTGCGCGACTACGACGGCAATCCGATCAAGCCGCAGCCGCTGTTCCTGACGCTGAAGCAGCCGGACGGCCGCGCGTACGCGCAGGCGAAGCTCGATCCGCAGGACCTGAACTATTTCGAATGGTCGCGCGAGATCCCGCTCGACGCGCCGACCGGGCGCTGGCAGGTCGAATTCCGCACCGATCCGAAATCGAGCGAGGCGACGCAAGGGCTGACGTTCCGCATCGAGGAGTTCCTGCCGGAGCGGCTGAAGCTCGAGCTGTCGACGCCGCAGCCGCGGCTGAAGCCCGGCGAGCCGCTGAAGCTCGCGGTCGAAAGCGACTATCTCTACGGCGCGCCGGCGGCCGGCAACCGCTTCACCGCACGCCTGACGCTCGCCGCGGACCCGCACCCGGTCGACGCGCACGCGGACTTCTACTTCGGCGATCCGACCGTCGATCTGCCGAAGGACGCGAAGGACGTCGTCGACGAGGCGCTCGACGAGCACGGCCGCCTGGAGCAGGACGTCGCGCTCGACGACGCGGCGAAGCCGACCGCGCCGATTGCGGCGCTCGTGTCCGGCAGCGTCTACGAATCCGGCGGGCGCACGGTCACGCGCACGCTGAAGCGCACGATCTGGCCGGCCGACACCTTGGTCGGCGTACGCCCGCTGTTCGACCTCAAGGAGGGCTCCGACGCGCGCGGCCGCGCCGCGTTCGAGCTGATCCGCAGCGACGCGAGCGGTGCGCTGCTCGGCGGCCGCGTGCAGCTGACGCTCGTGCGCGAGCGGCGCGACTACCACTGGACGTTCGACAACGAGAGCGGCTGGCACTACGAATACAACGACCGCTACGAGAACGCCGAGTCGCGCCCGCTCGACGTCGAAGCCGGCAAGACGCTGCGCTTCGACGTGCCGGTCGACTGGGGCGACTACCGCGTCGAGCTGCTCGATCCGGCGACCGGGCTGACTACGCGTCTGCCGTTCTTCGCCGGCTGGAGCTGGAGCGACGACAACCGCGGCAAGGAGGCGCGCCCGGACAAGGTCAAGCTCGCGCTCGACAAGCCGAGCTATCGCGCCGGCGACACGTTGAAGGTCACGGTCACGCCGCCGCAGGCCGGACCCGGCCTGCTGTTGGTCGAGTCGGACCGTCTGCTCTACACGAAGAACATCGATGCGAAGCCCGGCGCGACGTTCGAAATTCCGGTCACGAAGGATTGGGAGCGCCACGACGTCTACGTGACCGTGCTCGTGCTGCGCGGCGGCTCGGCGGTCGAGAAGATCACGCCGGCGCGCGCGGTCGGCGAGGCGTTCGTTCCGATCGACCGCGCCGCGCGCCGCATCGACGTCGGCGTCGACGCGCCGAAGCAGATGAAGCCGGAGACCGACCTGCCGGTCACGGTCAAGGCGCCGGCGCTGGCCGGCAAGAAGGCCTACGTGACCGTCTCCGCGGTCGACGTCGGCATCCTGAACATCACGCGCTTCGCGCGGCCCGACGCGAACGCCTGGTTCTTCGCCCAGCGCGGGCTCGGCGTCGACGCGTACGACCTCTACGGCCGCGTCATCGAGAGCTTCGACGGCGGCACGGCCAAGCTCCGCTACGGCGGCGACGTCGCGCTCGACGCGCTGCCGCAGGCGCGCCGGCCGACCGCGAAAGTGCAGACGGTCGACCTGTTCTCCGGCGCGGTCGCGCTCGACGCGAACGGCGAGGCCAAGCTCGCGCTGAAGGTGCCGGACTTCAACGGCAGCGTGCGCGTGACCGCGCTCGTGTTCGGCGAGGACCGCTACGGCGGCGCCGATGCCGAGACCGTCGTGCGCGCCCCGCTCGTCGCCGAGATCTCGACGCCGCGCGTGCTCGCGCCCGGCGATGCGAGCACACTGACGCTGGACCTGCAGAACTTCTCCGGCGCGGCGCGCGAGTTCACGGTACGCGTCGACGCGGACGCGCCGCTCGTGGTCGACGCCGGCGGACGCAAGGTCGCGCTCGCCGACGGCGCGAAGACGACGCTCGGCTTCGCGCTGAAGGCCGGCGCCGGCTACGGCGTCGGCCGCCTCCGCGTGCAGGCGTCGTCCGGCGACGTCCGCGTCGACCGGCGCGTCGAGCTCGCCGTGCGCGCGGCCTGGCCGGCCGTGCTGCGCTCGGCGCCGCGCGCGCTCGACGCGCTCGAACCGATCACGCTCGGCGCCGACGCGATCGACGGCCTGCTCGCCGGCTCCGCGACGGCACGCCTGACCGTGTCGAGCCTGCCGCCGCTGCCGTTCGCGAGCGCGCTGAAGGACCTGTTGAAGTATCCGTACGGCTGCATCGAGCAGACCACGAGCAAGGGTTTCGCCGCGCTGCTGCTCGACGCGCCGACCGCGGCGAACCTGCACGTCGACGGCCTCGACGCGGACGCGCGCAAGGCCCGCGTCGACGCTGCGATCGGCCGCATCGCGTCGATGCAGATCCCGTCGGGGCATTTCTCGATGTGGGGCGGCGACAGCACGGTCAGCGAGATGCTGACGCCGTACGTCGTCGAGTTCCTCGAGGACGCGCGCGACGACGGCTTCGCGGTGCCCGACGACGTGCTGCAGAAGGCGCTGAAGCGGCTCAACGACGATCTCCTGTCCGGCGGCCATCCGTTCTACGGCTACGAGCACAGCGACCATCTGCGCTTCGCCGACGAGGCGTACTCCGGCTACGTGCTCGCGCGCGTGAACCGCGCGCCGCTCGGCACGCTGCGCGCGCTCTACGACAACGAGCGTTCGAAGTCGATCACCGCGCTGCCGCTGGTCCAGCTCGGCATTGCGCTGAAGCTGATGGGCGACCAGCCGCGCGCCGAGAAGGCGGTCGAAGAAGCATTCGCGAAGCGGGGCGAGCGCCCGTGGTGGCTCGGCGACTACGGCTCGGACCTGCGCGACACCGCGCTGATGATCGCGCTGACGCACCGCTACGGCCTCGCCAAGCCGGACTACGACGCGCGCGTGTTCGAGCTCGCGCGCGCGACGACGAACCGCGAACGCCAGGGCGACGACGAGCGGCGCCGCTACGGCTGGCGCTGGTCGCATCTCAGCACGCAAGAGCAGATCGCGATCGCGCGGCTCGGCAAGACGCTGATCAAGGACGGCGACCACGTCGTCGCCGGTACGCTCGCGATCGGCGCGGCGACCAGCGAGGTCGATCCGGAGCGGCTCTGGAGCCGCGATTTCAGTGCGTCCGAGATCGCCGCCGGCGTGCGCTTCACGCCGCACGGCGACCTGCCGCTGTACGTCGGCACCGATGTCGCCGGCGTGCCGAAGGCCGCACCGGCCGCCGGTGACCGCTACGTCGCGATCCGGCGCACGTTCTACACGCTCGACGGCGAGCCGTGGCAGCCCGAGCCGCTGAAGGAAGGCGACGGCCTGATCGTCGGGTTGGCCCTCGAAGCGCGCGAGGCGATGCCGGACGCGCTGCTGACCGACCTGCTGCCCGGCGGGCTCGAGATCGAGAACTTCAACCTGACCGACGCGAAGCAGTGGGCCGACGTCGTCGTCGACGGCATCACGATCACTGATCGCGCGCAGGCGGCCGACGTGCGCCACGAGGAGTTCCGCGACGACCGCTACGTCGCCGCGCTGAAGCTCGACAAGGGCCAGACCGCGCACGTGTTCTACCTCGTGCGCGCGGTCTCGCCGGGCACGTTCCAGGTGCCGCCGCCGCTGGTCGAGGACATGTACATGCCCGAGGTCCGCGGCATCGGCCGCAGCACGCCGGCGATGCTCAAGGTCATCGAGCCGTAGCGCTGCGGCGCCGCCCGCGCGTGCGCCCTCCTGCTAGGCCGCGGGTTGAATGGCGGTCTACTGCTTCGGCCCGGCCCGATCCCGCGCGGCGCGAACGCTGGAACCAATATCGCTTATAGACTACAATTCGAGCAATGGCCGCTCGAATCCTTCGCTTCGGCGAGTTTCGGCTGAACCCCGCGGCCCGCGAGCTCCGGGGTGATTCGGGTCCATTGGTTCTGTCGGTCAGCGCGTTCGACTGCCTCGCCTACCTCGTCGAGCAGCGCGAGCGCGCGGTCGGCCGCGACGAACTGATCGCGGCGATCTGGGGACGCGCCGACGTCGGCGACGGCCTGCTGAGCCAGGCGATCGTGCAGATCCGGCATCAGCTCGGCGACGACCGGCGCGGTCAGCGCTTCGTCCGTACCGTGCCGCGCTTCGGCTACCGCTGGGTCGCCGAGACCGTCGAGGAAACCGACGCGTGGCCGCCGCCGGTCGCGCTGCCGGCCGCTGCGGCCGAACCGGCACCGCGCCCGGTCGGCGCGGTTCGAGGATCGGCGAGCCGCCGGCTGCACGGCGCGATGCCGGCGCTCGCGATCGCGCTGCTGCTCGCGTCCGCCGCGGCACTGATCGCCGATCGCTCGCGTCCGGGTGCGCCGGCGTCGGACGCGTCCGCGCTCGCCGCGGTGCTGCCCGCGGACGTTCCGGCGGACACCGAATCCGAGTGGCTGCGCTTCGGCCTGATGGACGCCGTCGCGAGCCGGCTGCGCGCGGCCGGCCGGAGCGTCGTCGCGACCGAGAGCATCGTCGCACTGTCGCGCAGCGCGGCCGGCGCCGACGCGCGCACGGTACTCGACGCGACCGGCGCGCGCGAACTGATCGTGCCGTCGGCGACGCACGCGGACCTGCTGTGGACGGTTCGCCTCGAGCTGCGCGGCGCCGCCGGCACGCGCGTCGTGCAGGGCATCGCGCTGGACGCGATGCACGCCGCGCGCCAAGCGGCCGACCGGTTGCTCGCGGAGCTCGGCCGCCGCGCGCCGGACGACGACGCATCGCAATGGGCCGACGACGAAGTCGGAGCCAGACTCCGTATCGCGCATCTCAGCGGCGAACCCGACGACGTCTTACGGTTGCTGCGAGCGGCACCGGCCCGTCTGCGCGACACGCCGACGCTGCGCTGGCTGTCGGCCGCGGCCGATCTCGATCGGAGCCGAATCGAAACGGGTGTCGCCGAACTGACGCAGCTGCTCGCCGAGCTGCCGGCCGAGCGCGAGCCGGTGCTGCGCGCGAAAGTCCTGATCGCGCTCGGCCGCGCCGCGATCGACCGCTACGACTATGCGAATGCGGAGCGCATTTATTCCGAAGCGATCGCGCTGCTCGAAGCGCACGAGGCGCCGGAATACGTCGGCGTCGCGTACAACGGGCGCGCGGCGGCGCGGGCGGCGCGCGGGCTCTACGCGGATGCGCTCGCGGACTTCGCGCAGGCGAGCCTCGCGCTCGACCGCGTCGGCAACGGCGTCGATCTCGCCCGCGTGCATGCGAACGAAGGCATGCTCGAAGCGCTGCGCAACCGACCCGCCGACGCGCTGCCGCTGCTTCGGCAGTCCGCACAGCGCCTGCAGCAGTTCGGCGCATTCGCCGGTGCCGCGGAAACCTACGCCGCGGAGATCGACGCGCGGCTCGCATTGCTCGACACGGCCGAAGCGGCCGCGGTCATGGACCGTGCACGGCCGCTGCTCGAGCGCCTGCAGCGCGCCGGCCCGAAGCACGATCTGATGCTGACCGAGGCCGCGCTGCGGATCGCGACGGGCCGCCCGAGCGAAGCCGCCGCGCTGCTCGACGACGTGATCCGCGACGCGAACGCCGCGACCGAGCCGATCATCGTCGCGCAGGCACGCGCGAAGCAGGCGCGGCTCGCGCTCGCCGCGGGCGACTTCGATTCGGCGATCCGACTCGCCGCTGCGTCGGTCCCGGCGCTCGCCGACGCGGACGTCGCCCGCGCGCGCGCCGAGGCCTGGCTGACCTGGGTCCGCGCGCTGCTCGCAGCCGGGCGCGAACACGAAGCCGGCGACGAAGCCGAACGACTCGCAGCCTGGTCGTCGTCGTCGCTGCAGCCGGCCGCGTCGCTGTACGCGCGGCTCGCGCAGGCTGAGCTGCATGCGGCGGCCTGGGACGTCGATCCGGCGATCGCCCGCTACGACGCCGCGTTGCAGCTCGCGCAACACGAGGGCGTGCCGGCCGACGTCGCCGCCGTCGCGGACTCGTACGGCCGCTGGCTGCTCTCG
>DASWOS010000296.1:0-1927 GCA_036398645.1 Dokdonella sp.
CCGATCGCGCAGGCGGCGCTGTTCGGCGTGCTCGCGCTCGCGGCCTGCCTCGCGTACTGGAAGTTCCTGCGGCCGTTCGCCGAGCGCCGCGACGACGAGCCGCTGCTGAACCGGCGCGCCGCGCAGCTCGTCGGCCAACGCTTCGTGCTGAGCCAGGCGATCGTCAACGGCCGCGGCCGGGTCAAGGTCGGCGACGGCGAATGGCCCGCCGAGGGTCCGGACCTGCCGGTCGGCTGCGAGGTCGAGGTCGTCGCGGTCGACGGCACCGTGCTGCGCGTCGCGCGGACCGGCGCATAGGCCGCGACGGTCGCGCTGCCGCTCGCCGCCGCGACGGCGTCGGCGCACGCACGCGTCGGCGTTGCCGTAGGCGCGTTTCAGCCGCGCCGCGCGCGGACGTTCGCGGACGCAGGCGCGCGCTCGATTCCGCCGCGCGCGCCGCCGGCGCCCGGTCGGATGAAGCCGCGGCCTACCGGCGCGCCAAGCGCGCGACCGTGCGGCGCGTGCCGTGGCAGCCGCTTCGGCGGCGGCAGCTGCGGCGCCGCGCGCTCGGTTGGAATGTCGCGCGCGGGCATCGATAATGCGCGCCCCCGCTTCCGGCCAGAGCCTCCATGACGCAGAAGACCGTCCTCAACGAAACGCATCGCGCGCTCGGCGCGAAGATGGTCGACTTCGGCGGCTGGGACATGCCGTTGAACTACGGTTCGCAGATCGAGGAGCACCACGCCGTGCGCCGCGACGCCGGCATGTTCGACGTCTCGCACATGACGGTCGTCGATCTGCGCGGCGCGCGCTGCCGCGAGTTCCTGCGCCGCCTGCTCGCGAACGGCGTCGACAAGCTGAAGACGCCGGGCAAGGCGCTGTACTCGTGCATGCTGAACGAGCAGGGCGGCGTCGTCGACGATCTGATCGTGTACTTCCTCGCCGAGGACTTCTTCCGCGTCGTCGTCAACGCGGCGACGCGCGACAAGGACCTCGCCTGGATCACGCGGCACGCCGAGCCGTTCGGCGTCGCCGTGACCGAACGCGCGGAGCTCGCGATGATCGCCGTGCAGGGGCCGAATGCGCGCGCGAAGGTGCTCGCGCTGCTGACGCCGGAGACGCGCGCGAAGGCCGAGAAGATCGGCAAGTTCTTCGCGGTCGAAGGCGACGGCCTGTTCGTCGCACGGACCGGCTACACCGGCGAGGACGGCTTCGAGATCATCGTGCCGGACGCGCAGGCGGTCGCGCTGTGGAACCGCCTGGGCGAGGCCGGCGTCGCGCCGGCCGGGCTCGGCGCGCGCGACACGCTGCGCCTCGAGGCCGGCATGAACCTCTACGGGCAGGACATGGACGAGACCGTCACGCCGTGGGAGGCGAATCTCGGCTGGACCGTCGCGCTCGACGCGGACCGCGATTTCGTCGGACGCGCGGCGCTCGAGCGTCAGAAGGCCGACGGCGTTCGCCGCGTCATGGTCGGCCTCGTCATGGACGAGAAGGGCGTGCTGCGGCACGGCCAGCGCGTCGTCACGCCGCACGGCGACGGCGAGATCCTGTCCGGCAGCTTCTCACCGACGCTCGGCAAGTCGATCGCGTTCGCGCGCGTGCCGGCCGGCGCCGACGGCTCGCTCGAAGTCGGCATCCGCGGCCGGCTCGTGCCGGTGCGCGTGGTCCGCTATCCGTTCGTGCGCGACGGCCGACCGGCCGACGGCGTCTGAGCGACGAGCGCGCGGCCGCATCGGCCTTGCTATAGAATTCGCCGCCAGCAGCGGCATCCAGGATCCGAGTCATGCAAGAGATTCCCGGCGATCTGAAGTTCATGAAGTCCCACGAGTGGGCGCGCGTCGAAGACAAGGGCACCGTCACGGTCGGCATCTCCGACCACGCGCAGAGCCTGCTCGGCGATCTCGTCTACGTCGAGCTGCCGAGCGTGGGCGACACCGTCAAGGCC
>DASWOS010000297.1:0-9519 GCA_036398645.1 Dokdonella sp.
TGCGGCCGGCGCCGCTGCAGGTCGGCTGGCTCGCCTATCCCGGCACGTCCGGCGCGCCGTGGCTCGACTACGTGATCGCCGACCGCGTCGTGCTGCCGGAGCGGCTCGCGGCGCATTTCTCCGAACAGGTCGCGTACCTGCCGCGCTGCTTCCAGCCGTCGGACCCAGGCCGGAGCGTCGGCGAGCCGCCGCCGCGAGCGGCCTGCGGGCTCGGCGCGTCCGGCGTCGTCTACGCCTGCTTCAACAACGGCTACAAGATCAATCCGGCGAGCTTCGAACGCATGCTCGCGGTGTTGCGCGAAGTGCCCGACGCGCAGCTCTGGCTGCTCGCCGGCGTCGACGGCGCGGATGCGCGCCTGCGCGAGCAGGCACGCCGCCGCGGCGTCGACCCGGCGCGGCTCGCGTTCATGCCGAAGCAGCCGCACGCGGATTATCTCGCGCGCTATCGGCACGCCGACCTGTTCCTCGACTGCTCGCCGTACAACGCGCACACGACCGCGTCCGACGCGATCTGGGCCGGCTGCCCGCTGCTGACCGTGCCCGGCGAGACGTTCGCCGCGCGCGTCGCGGCGAGCCTGAACCATCATCTCGGCGTGCCGGAGCTGAATGCGCGCGACGACGCCGCGTTCGTCGCCGCGGCGGTGCGCCTCGGCCGCGACGCCGCCGCGCGCAGTGCGCTGCGCGAGCGCGTCGCCGCGCAACGCGACGCGAGCGGGCTGTTCGACATGCGCGGCTTCGCCGCGGACTTCGCCGCGCTGCTCGGCGAGATCGCGCAGCGTCGCCGCGCCGGTCTGCCGCCGGCGCGGCTCGGCTGAGCTTCCCGCCGGCGGCGCGCCGCGCTACGCTCGCGGCATGACCGCGCTGACCGATTTCGTGCCGCTGAACGTCGCCGTGCTGACGGTCTCCGACACGCGCACGGCCGACGACGACACGTCCGGCGACTACCTCGCGCTGTCGATCGGCCAGGCCGGCCACCGCCTGCACGAGAAGCGCATCGTCAAGGACAACCGCTACGTCGTGCGTGCGATCGTCGCGCAGTGGATCGCCGACGAGGACGTGCACGGCGTGCTCGTGACCGGCGGCACCGGCTTCACCGGCCGCGATTCGACGCCGGAGGCGATCCTGCCGCTGCTCGACAAGGAGATGCCGGGCTTCGGCGAGATGTTCCGCGTGCTCAGCTTCGACGAGATCGGCACGTCCACGCTGCAATCGCGCGCGTTCGCCGGCCTCGCGAACAACACGTTCGTGTTCTGCCTGCCGGGTTCGACCTCGGCCTGCCGCACCGCGTGGGAGAAGCTGATCCGCGCCCAGCTCGACGCGACGACGCGCCCGTGCAACCTGGCCGGGCTGATGCCGCGCCTGCGCGAGATCTGAGCGCGGCGCGGACGGCATCGATGGCCGCGAACCGCGCGAACCCGAGGAGTACGCCGATGGCCAAGCCGATGAAGCGCAAGGCGTACGAGCACGCGCTCGAGGCGTTGCAACTCGAGCTCGTCGACCTGCAGCGCTGGATCATCGCGTCCGGCAAGCGCGTCGCGCTGATCTTCGAAGGCCGCGACGCGGCCGGCAAGGGCGGCGTCATCAAGGCGATCAGCGAGCCTTTGAACACGCGCTACACGCGCATCGTCGCGCTGCCGAAGCCGTCCGAGCGCGAGGGCACGCAGTGGTACTTCCAGCGCTACGTCGCGCACCTGCCGGCCGCCGGCGAGCTCGTGCTGTTCGACCGCAGCTGGTACAACCGCGCCGGCGTCGAGCGCGTCATGGGCTTCTGCACCGACGCGCAGTACCGCCAGTTCCTGCGCGACTGCCCGGTGTTCGAGAAGCTGATCACCGGCGACGGGCTGATCCTGCTGAAGTACTGGCTCGCGGTCGACCAGGTGCAGCAGGAGCAGCGCTTCGTCGAGCGTGCGACCGATCCGCTGAAGCGCTGGAAGATCTCGCCGATCGATCTCGAGGCGCGCACGCAGTACGCGGCCTACGGCGACGCGCGCGACGCGATGCTCGCCGCGACGCACGCGAAATCGGCGCCGTGGTTCGTCGCCGATTTCGACGACCAGCGACGCGGCCGTCTGAACCTGATCGCGCATCTGCTGCGCCGCCTGCCCGAACGCGCGCCGCCGGACGCACCGCTCGAACTCGCCCCGCTCGCCGGCAAGCCCGGTCGCGAGCGTCCGCAGCGCGAGTTCTGGATTCCCGAACCGTTCTGAGCGCCGCCGCGCCGCGTGCGGAGCGCGGCGTGCGCCGCCGAGCGTGCGGCCGGTCGCAGTTCCGGCACGTGACGCGCGGCCGCACCGTGCCTTTCACATCGTCTTTACCGGGGCCGTTCGATGCTCGACCGACGTCGCCGCGCCGCCGCGCGCGTGCGCGGCGACCGCCACGCCGGGAAGAGCAGCCGCCGTTCGCGGTCGACCGTCGCCGTACGGCGCGGGCCACCGTTGCGCCAGGCCGGAGACGGGACGAGAGATCGCGCTCGAGCGATGAAATGACCGCGCATCCTCTGCCGACCGTGCTCCTGGGCAACCTGCTCGTCATGCTGGCCGGCTGGCTCGTGCAGCGGCGCACGCACAACGCGAGCATCGTCGAGCTGCTGTGGGCCGCCGGCATCGGCGCGAGCGCGCTGTACTACGGTGCGGTCGCCCAGGGTTCGCTGGTCTCCGGGCTGCTCGTCGGGCTCATGGGCGGCATCTGGAGCTTCCGCCTGATCATGCACCTGCTGCGCCGGATGCTCGTCGAGCACGAGGATCCGCGCTACCGGCATCTGCGCGCGCGCTGGGGCGCGCACCAGCAGCGCTGGCTGTTCGCGCTGTTCGTCGGCAAGGCGGTGTCGGCGACGCTGTACTCGGTGCCGCTGTACGTCGCCGCGAGCAATCCGGCCGCGCAGTCCGATGAATGGACCGTCGCCGCGGCGCTGGTCTACCTGGCCGGCTTCTCCGGCGAGGCGTATGCGGATCTGCAGCTCTCGGCGTTCCGCGCGAAGCCGCGCCATCTCGGCCGCACCTGCCGCCGCGGCCTGTGGCGCTACTCGCGCCACCCGAACTACCTGTTCGGCTGCCTCTACTGGTTCTGCTACGTGTTGCTCGCGGTCGGCATGCCGTGGCCGCAATGGTCGGCCACGCTGCTCGGGCCGCTGCTGACCGCGCTCGGCTGGATCGTGCGGATCCCGGCCGCGGAGGCGCAGGCGATCCGCACGCGCGGCGACGATTATCGCGACTATCGCGCGGCGACCAGCGCGCTGCTGCCGTGGCTGCCGCGCGGCTGGCCCAACGACGCGCCGGAGCCGCGCCGCCGCGACGCGGCCACGCCGTCGCGCGTGCCGACGCCGACGTCGCTGCGCACGCCGCCGGTCTACCTGAAGCGGAGCCCGGTGCCGCCGTCGAGCGACGCCGGCGAGCGGCCGGCCGGCGAGTAGCCGGGCGCGCGCGGCTTCACGGCCGGCGCGCGAGCTCCGGGTTCTCCTTCGCGACCGGCATCAGGTCGGTCTTGGAGACGCCGAGCCAGTACAGGATCGGGTTCGCGAAGAAGATCGACGACAACGTGCCGATCAGGATGCCGATCAGCATCGTCAGGCCGAAGCCGTGCACGGCCGGGCCGCCGAAGAAGTACAGCGCGAACATCGAGAGCGACGTCGTCAGCGACGTCATGATCGTGCGCGACAGCGTCTGGTTGATCGAGCGGTTCAGGATCGCGTAGGAATCCGCCTTGCGCGTCAGCCGGAACAGCTCGCGCACGCGGTCGAACACGACGACCTTGTCGTTGATCGAGTAGCCGATGACCGCGAGCAGCGCGGCGAGCACGGTGAGGTCGAACTCCATGTGCGTCGCGGCGAAGAAGCCGAGCGTCAGGATCGTGTCGTGGATCTCGCTCGCGATGGCCGCGATCGCGAAGCGCTTCTCGAAGCGCACGCCGATGTAGATCATGATGCCGAGCATGACGAACACCGCGGCGACGGTGCCGTCGCTCTTCAGCTCGGCGCCGACCTGCGGGCCGACGAGGTCCGGCGGCCGCTTCAGCACGACGTCCGCGCGCTGCTTCTTCAGCGCGTCGAGGACGTCGCGGCCGACGCGGTCGGCGTCCTTCTGCTCGGCCTGCGGCTGCAGGCGGATCGACACGTCGCGCGCGCCGCCGAGGCTCTGCACCTGCGCGTTGTGGAAGCCGCCGGCTTCGAGCGCGGCGCGCACCTGGTCGATCTCGGCCGGCTACGAGCACGCCGCCGATGAAATCGAGCGCGTAGTTCAGGCCGCGCGTGGCCACCAGCGCGATCGCGATCACGACGAGCGCGAGCGAGATCGCGATGCTGACCTTGCGCCAACGCAGGAAGTCGACGTTGCTGTTCGGATTGAAGAGTTCCATGGGATGCGGTCCGGCTAGGCGGCGGCAGCGCGCGTGTAGCCGCTGCCGATCGACAGCCCCTTGAGCTTGCGGCGGCCGTGGATGACGTTGGTGATCGCGTGGGTCACCGTGACCGAGGTGAACATCGAGGTCAGGATGCCGATGAACAGCGTGACGCCGAAGCCGCGGATCGCGCCGGAGCCGAGCGTCATCAGCGCGAGCGCGGCGAGCAGGTGCGTCACGTTTGCGTCGAGGATCGTCGCCCACGCCTTGTCGTAGCCGGCGCGGATCGACGCGAGCGGCGTCGAGCCGTTGCGCAGCTCCTCGCGGATGCGCTCGCAGATCAGCACGTTCGCGTCGATCGCCATGCCGAGCGTCAGCACGATGCCGGCGATGCCCGGCATCGTCAGCGTCACGCCGATCGCGCTCATGACCGCGAGCAGCAGCACGAGGTTGAAGAACAGCGCGACGTCGGCGATCAGGCCGAACACCCAGTAGTAGAGCGCCATGAACACGAGCACCGCGGACAGGCCGAGCAGGACCGCGCGGATGCCGCTGCGGATGTTGTCCTTGCCGAGGCTCGGACCGATCACGCGCTCCTCGACGATGTCGATCGGCGCGGCGAGCGAGCCCGAGCGCAGCATCAGCGCGAGGTCGGAGGCCTCCTTGCTGCTGCCGAGGCCGGTCGTGTTGAAGCGGTTCGAGAACACGCCGTGGACCGTGGCGACGCTAATGACCTCCTGCGTCTCCTTGGTCGTGCGCACTTCCTTGCCGTCGACGACCTTGACCTCGGGCGTGCGCTCGATGTAGACGACCGCCATCGGCTTGCCGACGTTCTGCGAGGTGAAGTCGAGCATCTTCTTGCCGCCGGCCGCGTTCAGCGTGACCGACACCGCCGGGCTGCCGGTCTGCGGATCCGGCGCGCTCGACGCGTCGACCATCTCGTCGCCGGTCACGATGACCTTCTTCTTCAGCAGGATCGGTATCGGCTTGCCGTCGACGCCGCGCTCGCGGCGGTAGTAGAGCTTGTCGTCCGGCGGCACCTGCCCGGTACGCGCCGCCTCGATCGGATTCGCCTGCTGGTCGACCGCGCGGTATTCGAGCGTCGCCTGCGCGCCGATCAGCCGCTTCGCCTCGGCGGTGTCCTGCACGCCGGGCAACTCGACCGCGATGCGCGTGTCGCCCTGCTGCTGGATCAGCGGCTCGGCGACGCCGAGCGCGTTGATGCGGTTGCTCAGCGTCGCCTGGTTCTGGCGGATCGTGTTCAGGGCGATATCGCGGATCTTGTCCGGCTTGACGTTCGCGTTCAGCGTGTACGAGTCGCCGACCTGCGCGCCGTTCGTGACGCTCAGATCCGGCACCTTCGACTGGATCGTCGCGAGCGCCGCGTCGCGATCCTCGGCACTGCGCAGCTGCACGACGATGCCCTGCGGCCCGCGGCCGACCGACTGATAGCGGATGTTGCGGTCGCGCAGCGCGGTGCGGATGTCGTCGGAGTAGCGCTGCAGCTGCTTCTCGAGCACGTCCTTGTCGTCGACCTCCATCAGGAAGTGCACGCCGCCCTGCAGGTCGAGGCCGAGCGGCATCGGCCGCGCGCCGATCGCGCGCATCCAGCGCGGCGCGGTCGAGACCAGGTTCGGCGCGACCGTGTACTGGTCGCCGAGCGCGGCCTTCAGCGCGTCGACCGCCTTCGCCTGCAGCTCGGTGTCGCCGGCCGGCAGCCGCACGAGCAGATGGCCGCCGTCGAGATCGATGCTCTGGAAGCCGATCTTGTCCTTCTCGAGCACGCCCTGCGCCTGCTCCTTCAGCGCCTGGTCGACGCTCGCGCCGTGGTTGGCGACGATCTGCACGGCCGGCTGCGGCACGAACACGTTCGGAACGCCGTAAAGCACGCCGAGCAGCAGCACGACGACGACGATCGCGTATCTCCAGCGGGGAAAATCGTTCATCTCGGAATCCGTGTCGACGCCGCGGACGCGCGGCCCGCGGCGGAGGGAGCGCGCGGCGCGCTCAAGCCGCTTTCAGCGTGCCCTTCGGCAGCACCGCCGAGACCGCCTGCTTCTGCAGTTTGACGCTGACGTTCGGCGCGATCTCGAGCACGATGAACTGCTCGGCGATCTCCTCGACGCGGCCGAGCAGGCCACCGTTCGTCAGCACCTCGTCGCCCTTCGCGAGCGCGGCGAGCATCGTGCGCTGCTCCTTCGCGCGGCGCATCTGCGGCCGGATCAGCATGAAATAGAAAATGCCGATCATGACGATGACGAAGCCGAAATTCAGGATCCCGGCGTTCGGCGCCGCGGCCGGCGCGGCCGTCTGGGCATGAGCTGTCGTGATGAAGAAATCCATCGTCTCTCCACGGAGTCCGCGGGCAGCAGGAACGCCGCGCCGGTCGAAAAGGTCGCGGATTATGCCATGCGGGCCCCGGCGGCGCACCGAACCCGCCGTACGGGCCGGCGCCGCGGCGCGCGGCGCACGAGGCGCGGAGAACGCGCCGGACGCGAACGCGCATCAGTGCGCCGCGTCGCCGGTGCCGAGCGCCGCGTAGAAATCCGCGACGAACGCGTCGAGCCGGCCGGCCGCGATCGCGTCGCGCAGGCCGCGCATCAGGTCCTGGTAGTAATGCAGATTGTGGATCGTCGCGAGCTGCGGCCCGAGCATCTCGCCGCAGCGGTCGAGGTGGCGCAGGTACGCGCGGCTGAAGCCGGAACGGCAGGTGTAGCACGCGCACTCCGCGTCGAGCGGGCGGCCGTCGCGCTCGTACTTCGCGTTGCGGATGCGCAGCACGCCGTGGCGCGTGAACAGATGCGCGTTGCGCGCGTTGCGCGTCGGCATCACGCAGTCGAACAGGTCGACGCCGCGGCGCACCGCTTCGACGATGTCCTGCGGACGGCCGACGCCCATCAGATAACGCGGCCGCTCGCGCGGCAGCAGCGGCTCGACCTGCTCCAGCGTCGCGTTGCGCTCGTGCTCGGGCTCGCCGACCGCGAGGCCGCCGATCGCGTAGCCGTCGAAGCCGATGCCGAGCAGCGCCTCGGCCGAGCGCCGGCGCAGCTCCGGGTACACGCCGCCCTGCACGATGCCGAACAGCGCGTTCGGATTGCCGAGCGCGTCGAACGCACGCCGCGAGCGCAGCGCCCAGCGCAGGCTGAGCTCCATCGACTCGCGCACGCGGCGCTCGCCGGCCGGCGCGCCGTCGACGAGGTACGGCGCGCATTCGTCGAAGATCATGACGACGTCGGAATCGAGCACGCGCTGGATGCGCATCGACTCCTCCGGCGACAGGAACACCTTCGCGCCGTCGACCGGCGAGGCGAACGTGACGCCTTCCTCGCTCACCTTGCGCTTGTGCGCGAGGCTGAACACCTGGAAGCCGCCGGAGTCGGTCAGGATCGGCCGCTGCCAGCCGATGAAGCCGTGCAGCCCGCCGAAATCCGCGACGACGTCGAGACCCGGGCGCAGGTACAGGTGGAACGTGTTGCCGAGGATGATCTCGGCGCCGATCTCGACGAGGTCGCGCGGCGTCATCGCCTTGACCGAGCCGTAGGTGCCGACCGGCATGAACGCCGGCGTCTCGACGCTGCCGCGCGCGAAGCGCAGGCGGCCGCGGCGCGCGCGGTCGTCGGTGGCGAGCAGGTCGAACTTCACGGGCGACGGCGGACCGGATCGGCGGACGGAGCCGCCAAGCATCGCAGACCGCGCGGCTTTTTACGATTCCGGCGCGGCCTGCGCCGCCTCGCGCGCCGGCGGCCAGATCAGCATCGCGTCGCCGTACGAGAAGAAGCGGTAGCGCCGCTCGACCGCGTGCCGATACGCCTCCAGGATGCGCTCGCGCCCGGCGAACGCGGACACGAGCATCAGTAGCGTCGATTCCGGCAGATGGAAGTTCGTGATCAACGCGTCGACGCTGGTGATCCGGTAGCCGGGGAAGATGAAGATCTGCGTCTCGCCGGCGAACGGGCGCAGGCCGCCGCCGGCGCTCGCGGTCTCGAGCGCACGCACGACGGTCGTGCCGACCGCGACGACGCGACCGCCGTTCGCACGCGTGCGGCGCACCGCCTCGACGAGCTCGGCGCCGACGTTCAGCCATTCGCGGTGCATCGCGTGCTCCTCGATGCGCTCCGCGCGCACCGGCTGGAACGTACCGGCGCCGACGTGCAGCGTCACGTAGCCGAACGCGACGCCGCGTTCGCCGAGCGCCGCGAGCAGCGCCTCGTCGAAGTGCAGGCCCGCGGTCGGCGCCGCGACCGCGCCGGACGTGCGCGCGTAGACGGTCTGATAGCGCTCGTCGTCGGTCGCCTGCGCGTCGCGGCGGATGTACGGCGGCAGCGGCATGCGGCCGATGCGCGCGAGCCGCTTCTCGAGCGGTTCGGTCGCGTCGAAGCGCAGCCGGAAGAACTCGCCGTCGCGGCCGAGCACGAGCGCCTCGCTGCCGTCCTGCAGCGTGATGCGCGCACCGGGCTTCGGCTTCTTGCTGACGCCGAGCTGCACGCGCGCCTCGTGCAGGCCGGTCACGCGCTCGATCAGGATCTCGACGGCGCCGCCGCTGTCCTTGCGTCCGAACAGGCGCGCCGGCAGCACGCGCGTGTCGTTGAACACGAGCAGGTCGCCGCGGCGCAGCAGGTCGACGAGATCGGTGAAGCGGCGGTCCTCGAGACGCCCGGCGGCCGCGTCGACGACGAGCAGCCGGCTCGCCGAGCGCTCCGGCAGCGGCGCCTGCGCGATCAGCTCCGGCGGGAGGTCGAAATGGAAGTCGGACTTCTTCAACGGCGGACGGCGCGCATTCGGGGGCCGGAATGATAGAGCGCGGCCGCGGCGACACAAGGCGCGTCTCGCGTCCTTCTCGCGTTCGCTTCCGCCGGCTGCGCCGACGCGACCGCCGGCGCGACGCCGTGCCCGCGCATTCGCCGCGGCGGTGCCGCCCGCGAGGCGCCGGGCCGCGCGGCTTACAGCCAGCCTTTCTGCCGCGCGAGCCGATACGCTTCGATGCGGTTGCCGACGCCGAGCTTGCCGATCGCCTCGGACAGGTAATTGCGCACGGTGCCCTGCGACAGGCTCAGGCGCTCGGCGATCTCGCCGGCGGACAGCCCTTCGCCGGCGAAGCGCAGCACCTGGCGTTCGCGGTCGTTCAGCGGATCGGCCTCGGACCAGGCTTCGAGCGCGAGCTCCGGATCGATCGCGCGGCCGCCGCGC
>DASWOS010000298.1:0-6601 GCA_036398645.1 Dokdonella sp.
GAGCCCGACGCGCTGGCGATAGCCTTTCGAAAGCGTGCGCAGCGGTCGTCGGCGCACGTCGCCGAGGTCGCAGCGCTCGATCGCGCGCGCGACCGCCGGCGCGACCGCGGCGCGCGCGAGTCCGTGCAGCCGCGCGCAGAAACGCAGGAACTCCTGCGGCGTCAGCTCCGCATGCAGCGGCGGAACCTCCGGAAGGTAGCCGATGCCGCGCCGCGCGCGCTCCGGCCGTTCGTAGAGGTCGGCACCCTCGAGGCGCACCGTGCCCGAGCTCGGCGCGAGCACCGCGGCGATCATGCGCAGCGTCGTCGACTTGCCGGCGCCGTTGACGCCGAGCAGGCCGAGCACGTCGCCCTTGGCGACCTCGAACGAGAGATCGCGCACGACCTCGCGTCCGCCGAGACGGCGGCCGGCATGGACCAGGGCGAGCGTCGGCGCTGCGGCAGAATTCACGCCGCGATTGTTCCGGCTGCGACCCCGCTCCCGCAAGCGGAGCGGACGCGGCCGTTTTCGACGCGCGCCGGCGGCGGCCGCCGGCCTTTCGAAACGTGCGCTGCGCCCCCATTTGAAACCGTTCACGCGGTAGCCGCTGCACGCCGCCCCGCGTATAGTGTCCTCGCCCCACTTCTCGGTGATTTTTCGCAATGTTCGACACCCTGCTTTCCTTCGCCGCACGCGGACTGACTCAGGCCTCCTGGGGCGTTTGGATCGCGTACTTCCTCATCGTCACGCAGCTCACGATTCTCTCGGTCACGCTGTACCTGCACCGCTGCCAGGCGCACCGCGGCGTCGATTTCCATCCGCTGCTCGCGCACCTGTTCCGCTTCTGGACCTGGTTCTCGACCGGCATGGTCACGAAGGAATGGGTCGCGGTGCACCGCAAGCACCATGCGAAGTGCGAGACCGAGGAAGATCCGCACAGCCCGGTCGTCTACGGCATCAACAGGGTCCTTTGGGACGGCGTCGCGCTGTACCGCGACGAGAGCCTGAACGCGGCGACGCTGACGAAGTACGGCGTCGGCACGCCGAACGACTTGATCGAGCGCCGCGTGTACTCGCGCTTCCCGTATGCCGGCATCAGCCTGATGCTCGTGCTGAACTTCGCGCTGTTCGGCGTCGTCGGCATCGCGATCTGGGCGCTGCAGATGGTCTGGATCCCGTTCTGGGCGGCCGGCGTCGTCAACGGACTCGGTCATTGGTGGGGCTACCGCAACTTCGAATCGGCCGACACCTCGACGAACCTGTCGCCGTGGGGTCTGCTGATCGGCGGCGAGGAGCTGCACAACAACCATCACGCGTTCCCGAGCTCGGCGCGTTTCGCGCTGCGTCGCTTCGAGTTCGACATCGGCTGGGCGCTGATCCGCCTGTTCGAGTCGGTGCGGCTCGCGAAGGTGCTGCGCGTCGCGCCGTCGCTGGACCTGCGCCCGAACGTGCACCTGCCGGACACGGACACGGTCAAGGCCGTGCTCGCGCATCGCTTCCACGTCATGAGCGACTATTTCCGCGGCGTCATCGCGCCGACGCTGCGCGAGGAAGCCGCGCACGCCGGCGCCGGCATCAAGGCGCTGCCGCGCCGGATGCGCCGCGCGCTCGGCAACGGCGGCCGCTGGCTCGACGCGAGCTCGCGCGAACGGCTCGCCGCGTTCGTCGAGAAACGGCCGACGCTGCGCACGGTGTGCGAGTTCCGCGCGCGCCTGGCCGCACTGACCGAACGCAACAATCGCAATGCCGAAGGCATGGTCGACGCGCTCAGGCAGTGGTGCCACGAGGCCGAGGCGACCGGCATCCGCGCGCTCGCCGAGTTCGCACGTCGGCTCAAGGGCTACCGGCTCGCCGGCGAGCAGACCTGAGCCGAGCGGCGCGACCCCTGATCGAAAAAGCCCGCTTCAAGCGGGCTTTTTCTTCGGCGGTTCTCCCGGTTTCGCGCCGCGCATGAAAAAACCCGCCGGCCGGCGGGTTTTTTCGTCCTGGCGCAGGCTCGACCGAGCCGCGCGGTAAAACCCCGGTTACTTGATCTTGCCTTCCTTGTAGATCACGTGCTTGCGCACGACGGGGTCGTACTTCTTGACCTCCATCTTGTCCGGCGTGTTCTTCTTGTTCTTGTCGGTCGTGTAGAAATGACCGGTGCCGGCCGAGGACGTCAGGCGGATCTTGTCGCGCTTGGATGCCATGGTACGTGCTCCTCTCAGATCTTCTCGCCGCGCTTGCGCAGCTCGGCAATGACGACTTCGATGCCTTTCTTGTCGATCGTGCGCAGGCCGTGGTTCGACACGCGCAGCGAAATCCAGCGGTTCTCGCTCGGCACCCAGAAGCGGCGCTCGTGCAGGTTCGGCAGCCAGCGGCGCCGCGTCTTGTTGTTCGCGTGGGAAACGTTGTTGCCGGAAAGCACGCTCTTCCCGGTGACTTGGCAGACTCTGGACATGGAAACCTCGCGGTGTCGAACTCCGTCCTTGGCCAGGACGGCGGCGGCCCAGCGGCGCTTCGGCCATGCGGTGCTGGAAGCTGCGACCGGAACGCGGGCGGACCGCATGCCGAGATCCGCGTGCCCGAACGGGCGACCGGACGCAGAGAGCCGGGTTTTATAGCGGAATCCGCCGGCGAGGGCAAGCCGGACCGGCCTCGCGGCCCGAGCGCGCGACCGCCGCGCGCCTACAGCGCGTCGGCGTCGAGCTCGCCGGTGCGAATGCGCACGACGCGGTCGAGCGGCCAGACGAAGATCTTGCCGTCGCCGATCTTGCCGGTGTTCGCCGCCTGCGCGATCGTCTCGACGACGCGCTCGGCCTGATCGTCGGCCACCGCGATCTCGAGCTTGATCTTCGGCAGGAAGTCGACGACGTACTCGGCGCCGCGATACAGCTCGGTATGGCCCTTCTGCCGGCCGAAGCCCTTGATCTCGGTGACCGTGATGCCCTGCACGCCGATCTCGGCGAGCGCCTCGCGCACCTCGTCGAGCTTGAACGGCTTGATGATCGCCATGACCATCCGCATGGAAGGCTCCGCTTGCCGAACCGCGGCGGACTATACCGGATCGGCGCACGGCCGGTTCGCGTAAGAATCTTCGTACAACGCATTCCGAATCTGCCGGCAGGCACGCCGATGCGGCGCGGCTAGACTGCACCCACAGGAAGAGCGGGTCACCAGGATCGATGCGGCAGGGATGCGGCGGCCGGCGACGGATTTCTTCGGATTCGTCGCCGGTCGACCCAGGGGTGCACGGCGGCGCGCACGATGCGGTCGCCGCGGTCGGATCCGCTGCGCGTCCGCGCGCGGCGGCGTTCGGCACTGGTTCACCGGCCGCCGGCTCGGCACCGGCGGCGGTCTTCGATCAAACGACAGGGCAGGCAATGATCCAGGTGCAATCGATCGACGAACTCGCGCGGCGCCTCGCCGCACTGGTTCCGTCCAACGTCGCGGACATGCGCGACGACGTCGTCGCGACGTTCCGCAGCGCGCTGCAGGCCGGCCTGCGCGAGCTCGATCTCGTCACGCGCGAGGAATTCGACGTGCAGCGCTGCGTGCTGCTGCGCACGCGCGAAAAGATCGAACAGCTGGAGCGCCAGCTCGCCGCGCTCGAGCGCTCGCTCGCCGGCGACGCGCCGCCGCGCTAGCGCAGGCGGCCTGCCACAGGAACGCACTCGCCAGCGGACGGCGACCGATGCCTCGCGCATCCGACGGTTTCCCGGGACGCCTGCCGCTCTCCGCAACTCACCCCACGGCGGGAGCGGCAGGCTTTTTATTCGATACGGCGCGGCCGTGAGCCTCGCGGTCGTCTACAGCCGCGCGCAGGACGGCATCGCGGCGCCGCTCGTCGCGTGCGAGGTGCACCTGTCCGGCGGACTGCCGGGCACCTCGATCGTCGGCCTGCCGGAGACCGCGGTCAAGGAAGCGCGCGACCGCGTGCGCGCGGCGATCCTGAACGCACAGCTCGACTATCCACAACGCCGGATCACCGTGAGCCTCGCGCCGGCCGATCTGCCGAAGGACGGCGGCCGCTTCGACCTGCCGATCGCGCTCGGCATCCTCGCCGCGAACGGCAGCGTGCCGCGCGAGCGCCTCGGCGAGCACGAGTTCATCGGCGAGCTCGCGCTGTCCGGCGCGCTGCGGCCGGTGCGCGGCGTGCTGCCGGCCGTGCTGCACGCGGCGCGGATCGGCCGCCGCGTCGTCGTGCCGCGCGAGAACGGCGCCGAGGCCGCGCTCGTCGACGGCGCCGACGTGCGCGTCGCCGACTCGCTGCTCGACGTCTGCGCGCATCTCAGCGGACGCGCCGAGCTGCCCGTGCCGTGCCCGAGCACCGGCCCGGCCGACGCCGACGTGCAGGCGCCGGACCTCGCCGACGTGCGTGGCCAGCCGCACGCGCGCCGCGCGCTCGAGATCGCCGCGGCCGGCGCGCACAACCTGCTGCTGATCGGACCGCCCGGCACCGGCAAGACGATGCTCGCGACGCGCCTGCCCGGCATCCTGCCGCCGCTCGACGAGCGCGAGGCGCTCGAGATCGCCGCGGTGCGCTCGATCGCCGGCTACGACAACGACCTCGCGTCGTGGAAGCGCCGTGCGTTCCGCGCGCCGCACCACACCGCCTCGGCGGTCGCGCTCGTCGGCGGCGGCTCGCTGCCGCGGCCCGGCGAAGCGTCGCTCGCGCACCACGGCGTGCTGTTCCTCGACGAGCTGCCGGAATTCGACCGCCACGTGCTCGAAGTGCTGCGCGAGCCGCTCGAGTCGGGTCGCATCGCGATCTCGCGTGCGGCGCGTCAAGCCGAGTTCCCGGCGCGCTTCCAGCTCGTCGCCGCGATGAACCCGTGCCCGTGCGGCTACGCCGGCGACCCGAGCGGGCGCTGCCGCTGCACGCCCGAAGCGATTCAGCGCTATCGCTCGCGCGTGTCCGGGCCGCTGCTCGACCGCATCGACCTGAAGCTCGAGATGCCGCGCGTCGCGTACGCGGACCTGCGCGCCGGCGCGCCGGGCGAGCGCAGCGCGCCGGTACGCGCCCGCGTCGCCGCGGCGCGGGCGCGCCAGATCGCGCGCGCCGGGCGGCCGAACACGTGGCTCGGCAACCGCGAGGTCGAGCGCGACTGCGCGCTCGATGCGTCGACGCAGGCGCTGCTCGATCGTGCGGTCGATCGTCTCGGCCTGTCCGCGCGCGCGTACCATCGCATCCTGCGCGTCGCGCGCACGATCGCCGACCTCGCCGGCGCCGAGCGCATCGACGGTGCGCACGTCTCCGAAGCGATCCAGTACCGCCGCGTCGATCTCTGACCGCGCGAGCGGGCCTCGGCGCGTACGGCGCGCGTTCGGCGGCCGGGTTCGCGGCGCGAGTTTCGACGTTACGTCGTCGCTGTCGCGCTTCGTACGCGCATCCTGCGGCGGCCGCCGCGGCGCCGCTGCGAGCGCTGCGAGCCCTGCGACGCACGAGGATGCGCGAAGCGTCGCCGGACGTTAGGCTCTCGGTGAACCCTCGGACGGATGCTGCCGCGTTGGACGCGATCCACCAGACCTACTGGCTGCTCGCCGGCGGCGCCGCGCTCGTGCTCGCCGGCATCGGCTCGAGCCTGATCGCGCGACGCTTCGGCGCGCCGCTGCTGCTCGTGTTCCTCGTGCTCGGCATGCTCGCCGGCGTCGACGGGCCCGGCGGCATCCGCTACGACGATTACGCGACGACGTATCGGATCGGCTCGTTCGCGCTCGCGATCATCCTGTTCGACGGCGGCCTGCGCACGCGCCGCGAGACGTTCCGTGGCGTATTCGTGCCGACGGTCATGCTCGCGACGGTCGGCGTCGTCATCACCGCCGCGCTGACCGCGGCGGCCGCCACCGCGCTGCTGCATCTCGGCACGGCCGAGGCGCTGCTGACCGGCGCCGTCGTCGCCTCGACCGACGCGGCCGCGGTGTTCTTCCTGCTGCGTGCGGGCGGACTGCAGCTCCGCTCGCGCGTCGGCGCGACGCTCGAGATCGAATCGAGCGCGAACGATCCGGTCGCGGTGCTGCTGACGACGCTGCTCGCCGAGTATCTCGCGGCGCCGTCCGCGCCGGCGCCCGATGCGTTCGCGCTGGAGCTCGCCGCGCAGTTCGGCGTCGGCGCGGCGGCCGGCGCGCTCGGCGGCTTCGCGATCGCGGCGGCGATGCGCCGGCTGCCGCTGAGCGGCGGGCTCGCCGCGTTGTTCCTGATCGCCGGCGCGATCCTCGTGTTCGGCCTGACCGGCTCGCTGCACGGCAGCGCGTTCCTCGCGGTCTACGTCGCCGGCGTCGTCGTCGGCAACCGCAACGTGCCCGGTTTCGTCAATCTGCTCTCGGTGCTCGACGCGGGCACCTGGCTCTGCCAGATCGTGATGTTCCTCGTGCTCGGCCTGCTCGTCACGCCGCACGAGCTCGCCGCGGCGCTGTGGCCGGCACTCGGGCTCGCCGCGTTCCTGATGCTGGTCGGCCGTCCGCTCGCGGTCACCGCGTGCCTCGCGCCGTTCCGTTACGGCAAGCGCGAGATCGCGTTCGTCGCCTGGGTCGGCCTGCGCGGCGCGGTCGGCATCTTCCTCGCCTCGATCCCGATGCTGATGCACCTGCCGCACGCGGCGCTGATCTTCAACGTCGCCTTCATCGTCGTGCTCGCCTCGCT
>DASWOS010000299.1:0-9184 GCA_036398645.1 Dokdonella sp.
GCGAACGAGGAGCTGCAGTCGGCCAACGAGGAAGTGCAGTCGGCCAACGAGGAGCTGCAGAGCATCAACGAGGAGCTCGAGACCTCGAAGGAGGAGATCCAGTCGAGCAACGAGGAGCTCGCGACCGTCAACGACGAGTTGAAGGAGAGCAACCTCGAGCTGTCGCAGACGAACAACGACCTCGTCAACCTGCTCGTCAGCGTGCAGATGCCGATCGTCATGCTCGGCCGCGACCTGCGCATCCGCCGCTTCACGCCGACCGCCGAGAGGCTGCTGAACCTGCTGCCGACCGACGTCGGCCGCGCGATCGGCGACGTCAAGCTCGGCCTGAACGTCGACGACTTCGAGGACATGCTCGCCGAGGTCGTCGACACGGTCAGCGTCAAGGAGCAGCTCGTGCAGGACCGCCAGGGGCACTGGTACTCGCTGCGCGTGCACCCGTACAAGACGCTCGAGAACAAGATCGACGGCGCGGTGCTCGTGCTCGTCGACGTCGACGAGCTCAAGCGCGCCGAGCAGGCGCTGCGCGAGAGCGAAGGCCGCTTCCTGCTGCTCGCCGACAACGCGCCGGTGCTGATCTGGATGAACGGTCCGGAAGGCCGCCGCTACGTGAACAAGGCCTACCTCGACTTCCTGCAGGTGCGCGAGGCCGACGTGCAGGGCTACGACTGGGCGAAGTTCATCCATCCCGACGACCGCGACGCGTACATGTCGATCTACCGCGAGAAGATGGCGGTGCGCGAGCCGTTCGAGATCCAGTTCCGCTTCCGCCGCGCCGACGGCGAGTACCGCTGGATGAAGTCGGTCGGCGTGCCGCGCTCGACGCCGTCGGGCGAGTTCCTCGGCTACATCGGCTGCAAGGTCGACATCACCGACCTCAAGGAGGCCGAGCGCGCGCTGCGCGAGACCGACCGCAGCAAGAACGACTTCCTCGCCGTGCTCGCCCACGAGCTGCGCACGCCGCTCGCGGCGATGCGCAACGCGATCCAGGTCGTCGCGCGCGAGGAGGCCGACGAGACCGCGGCGGCGGCGCGCGCGAAGTCGGTCATCGAGCGGCAGACCGCGCAGATGGTGCGCATGGTCGACGATCTGCTCGACCTGTCGCGCTTCGCGCGCGGCACGTTCCAGCTGCGCAAGCGCCGCATGAACCTGCTCGACTCGCTCGGCCACGCGATCGACGCGACCGCGTACGAGCGCGCGACGAACGAGCAGACGCTGACGCTCACCGCGCCGGACCACCCGATCATGCTGCGCGCCGACCCGGCGCGCTTGCAGCAGGTGTTCGCGAACCTGCTCAGCAACGCCGCGCGCTACACGCCGAAGAACGGCCGCGTCTGGGTCACCGTCGAGGAGGCCAAGGCGCCGCGGCGTGCGCGCGGCGACGCCGCGGCGGCGTCGGTCGTCGTGCGCGTGCGCGACGACGGCATCGGCATCGAGCCGCGCATGCTGCCGCACGTGTTCGGCCTGTTCGCGCAGGTCGACCACGCCGCCGGCCGCGGCAGCGGCCTCGGCGTCGGCCTGAATCTCGCGCGCCGCCTCGTCGAGCTGCACGACGGCGAGATCACCGCGTACAGCGCCGGCAAGGACCGCGGCAGCGAGTTCGTCGTGCGCCTGCCGATGGATCCGACGCCGGCCGCGCGCGCGGCGGACGGTGCGGCCGCGGCCGATCGCCGCACGAGCCGGACCGCTCCGCCGCTGCGCGTGCTCGTCGTCGACGACAACCCGGACGCGGCCGACATGCTGGCCGCCCTGCTCGAGCTCTCCGGCCAGCAGGTGCTCTCGGCGAACGACGGCGAGCAGGCGATCGAGCTCGCCAAGCGCTTCAAGCCGCAGCTCGCGCTGCTCGACATCTCGATGCCGGACATGGACGGTCGCGAGCTCGCGCGGCGGCTGCGCGCGACGCCGGAGATCCAGCCGGTCGTCGTCGTCGCGGTCACCGGCTTCTCGCCGCACGAGGCGATGTTCAACTCGAGCCGCAGCGACTTCGACGAGCTGATCACGAAGCCGCTCGAGCAGGAGGCGCTGCTCGCGCTGCTCGCGCGCGCGCGGCGCACGATCGGCCCGTAGCCGGGGCCGCCGCACGTCTCCGACCACGCGCCACGCGCACGGTGCGCCGCTGCATGCACGCAGCGCTCGTGGTCGCGCGGCCGACGCGAGCGCACGGCGCGCCGCCGCGCCGGCGCGCAGGACCGCACGCGGTCGGCCGGCTCGTCCGCGGCGACCCGGACCGGCGCAGCCGCGGCTCGCGGCGCGACGCGCGCAGGGTCGTCGGGAAAAAAGCTTCGCGCCGGCGGGAAAATGTTCCCCCGCCGCGCGCGGCCGGCGCCGTGCGTCGCGCGCATCGCGACTGGCATCCAACTTGCGTCGTGCCCGGCGGCCCGCAAACGAGCACATCCGCATGGAACCGACAGTCGGCGACTGCATCCTCCGGCGCCCGCGCGAGCGCGCTGCGCACCTGCCCTGCCGTCGCCGGGTCGGCGCCGGCGCCGGCGCCGATGCGCGGCCCGTGGCGTGCGCAGGTGCGTCGGGCCCGGCATCGCGCGCGGCCGCGCGACGCGCGCGTGCACGTGGCGGCATGCGGCACGAGGCACTGCGCCCGGGCGGGATCGTGCGCTCGGAGTCGCGGTGCGCGCGCACCGCGTCGCCGTCCGCGCACGTCGTACGCGAGCGCTGAAGGGCGCCGGCACGTGCCCGAGCCGCATCCACGACGAGTTGCCGCGCCGCCGGCAGGCGTCGTCGTCCTGCTGTCCGGCGACGACGCGATGCGCAGCGGTCACGAGCTCGCCTCGCGCACCGCGATGGCGCGCCGGCTCGCCGCGCTGCTCGGCTACGCGTTCGCCGGCGAGTACGACGCGGCCGCCGCGTACACCGGCCACGTCTACTTCGTGCCGCGGCGCACGCTGCTCGGCGACGCGGCGGCGCGGCTCGGCATCCGCGGCGAACGCGATCTGTTCGGCGGCGTCGTGCCGGACCCGTTCGTCGCGAACAAGTCGATCACGCACGGCGTCGTCGACGCCGACGCGCAGGTGCCACCCGGCTGGTCGCACGCGCTCGAGCGCCGGCTGATCGGCGTCGTGCTGCCCGGCTACTCCGCGTTCCGCGCCGACGACGCACGCCGCGCCGGCCGGCGGCTGCTCGAGCACGCGCGCGTGCGCATCAAGCCCGCGCACCAGCTCGGCGGCAACGACCAGAGCGTGGTCGGCGACGGCGACGCGCTCGACGCGGCGATCGACGCGCTCGACGCGCGCGAGCTCGCCGAGCACGGCGTCGTGCTCGAGGAGAACATCGAATCGCCGACGACCTACAGCGTCGGCGAAGTGCACGTCGGCGACTTGCGCATCGCCTACCACGGCACGCAACACACGACGCCGGACGTGCGCGGACGCGACGTCTACGGCGGCTCGGACCTGCGCATCGTGCGCGGCACGCTCGCCGACCTGTTGCGGCTCGACCTCGGCCCCGGCGTGCGCCGCGCGGTCGAGCAGGCCGCCGCGTACGACCGCGCGGTCGCCGAGGAGTACCCGGGCTTCTTCGCCTCGCGGCGGAACTACGACGTCGTGCAGGGCGCCGACCGCAGCGGCGAGGTGCTGTCCGGCGTGCTCGAGCAGTCCTGGCGCATCGGCGGCGCGAGCCCGGCCGAGATCGCCGCGCTCGAGGCGTTCCGCGCCGACCCCGCGCTGCGCGCGGTGCGCGCGTCGACGCACGAGTCGCACGCGCCGGTCGAGCCGCCGCCGGGCGCGGACGTGTACTACCGCGGCGCCGGCGCCGACGACGGGCCGATGCTGAAGTACAGCCTGATCGAAATCGACACCATCGAGGCGAATTCGGATGGAAGTACGGCTTGACGTGGTCTCGCTCGCCGTCGACGGCGAGCGGCTCGACGGCAGCATGCTGTCGCCGGCCGAGGCGCTGCCCGGCGTGCTGTTCGTGCACGGCTGGGGCGGCAGCCAGGAGCAGGATCTCTCTCGCGCGCGCCAGGCCGCCGGCCTCGGCTGCGTGTGCCTGACGTTCGACCTGCGCGGCCACGAGCCCGAGTCGCAGCAGTGGCGCACGGTCACGCGCGCGCAGAACCTCGCCGACATCGTCGCCGCGTACGACTGGCTCGCACAGAAGCCGAACGTCGACGCGTCGTCGATCGCGGTCGTCGGCGTCAGCTACGGCGGTTATCTCGCCTCGATCCTGACCTCGCTGCGCCAGGTGCGCTGGCTCGCGCTGCGCTCGCCGGCGCTGTACAAGGACGAAGGCTGGGAAGTCGCCAAGCGCGACCTGCACCTCGACGCGGACCTGCCCGCGTATCGGCGTCGGCGCATCCCGTGGCAGGAGAACCGCGCGTTGCGCGCCTGCGAGGCGTTCACCGGCGACGTGCTGATCGTCGAGGCCGAGCACGACGACACCGTGCCGCACACGGTCATCGAGAACTTCGTCGCCGCGTTCGTGCGCACGCGCTCGCTGACCTCGCGCGTGATCGCCGGCGCCGACCACGGCTTCTCGCAAAAGCGTGCGCAGCAGGACTACACCGCGACGCTGATCAAATGGTTGACCGAGATGATCGTCGGCGGCCGCGAAGCCGCCGCGAAGGCGCGCATCGAGCAGCACAAGCGCGAGCGCGGACCGCGCGCGCGGCCGACCAACGATCCGGCCGACCTGCACGCACCCTAGCGCGCCGCGCAGGCTCGGTCCGCGCGATCACGCATCGCGGCGCGCGGCGCGGTCCGTCGACGCACGGAGGCGCTCGCCGTCCGCGGCCGGCGTCACACGCCGCGTCACGCCGCGACGCGGCGGCGGTACGCTCCGAGCAGCGGCTGTGCGGTGATGCCGTGCACGGAGACGCTGAGCGCGATGACCGTCATCGTGACGCCGGTCAGCAGCTCCGCCGGCTCGCCGCCGACGCCGCGCTGCAGCGCATAGGCGAGGTAGTACAGGCTGCCGATGCCGCGGATGCCGAGCCACGCGATCAACGCGCGGCGGCGCGCGTCGAGCGGCGTGCCGATCAGCGCGAGCGCGACCGACGCCGGCCGGATCAGCACGAACAGCGCCGCGGCGACGGCGACGCCGCGCACGTCCCAGACCGACGCGATCGCGACGCCGATCAGCACGAGCAGCGCGACTTCCATCAGCCGTTCGACGGTCGTGCCGAAGTTCTGCGCCTCGGCGAGGATCACGCCGGCGGCGACGGCCGGCTGATCGAGGTCCTTCTCGGTCACGCGGTTCGGATTCACCAGCTCGTCGGCCGGCGGCGGCGGCCGTTGCGGCGACGAGTCGGTCAGCGGCGAGCGGCGGCTCGTCGTGAGCTCGCTGCGACGCAGGCCGAGCCCCGCGGCGAACACCGCGAGGAAGCCGAGCGCGTGCAGCGACTGCGCGGCCGTGTACGCGAGCGCGATCAGCGCGAGCGCGAGGAAGTCGCTCGGCGCCGACGCGTCGCCGAAGCGGCTGTGCATGCGGATCGCGGCGAGTCCGGCGACGCGCCCGATCGCGAAGCCGATCACGAGGCCGCCGGCGACGGACCAGATCAGCTCCTGCCAGACCCAGGTCGCGACGCCGCCGCTGCCGTCGAGCAGCAGCAGCGCGAGCTTGACGAACGGGAACGCCATGCCGTCGTTCAGGCCGGCCTCGCCGGACAGCGCGTAGCGCACCGAATCGTGGTCGCTCGCGTCGTCGACCGTGACCATGCCGGCGAGCACCGGATCGGTCGGCGCGAGGATCGCGCCGATCAGGAGCGCGTGCGGCCAGTCGAGGCCGAGCAGCAGGCGCACGACGAGCGCGACGCCGAGGATCGACAGCAGCATCGCCGGCAGCGCGAGCCGGTAGGCCGGCCGCCACGCCGGATTGCGCAGACGCAGGCGCAGCTTCAGCGCGCCGAAGAACAGCGACGCGGAAACACCGAGCTCGGCGATGCGCTCGATCCAGTGCGCGCTCTCGACGACGTCGAGCCGGATCCAGCCGAGCCCGAGCGGACCGACCGCGAGGCCGATGACGAGATAGATCTGCGAGGTCGCGATCGGCAGCCGCGCCAGCAGCCCCTGCAGCATCGCCATGACGAGCAGCAGCGATCCCGCCGCGGCGACCCAGCCGAGGAACGTCACGGCGCCGTGCCCTCGTGCGCGCGGCGTGCGCGCGGTGGCGCCACGCCGGTGACGTGCTCGACGGCGTTGCGGCGATGTGGGCGCGGCATCGGCGGCATTCCCGGCAGCGCGGCGTGCGCGGGGTCGTCGCCGCAAGCTCCGTGCCACGGCGGCCGCGCCGCGCATGCGGACGGATGCGTCCGCTCGAGGCGAGATCGCTGCGCGGCGCGCGCGGCCGCGTCCGCCGCACGACGCGGCGGCGAGGCGAAAAATAGTCGCCGCGTGGCGCAAAGTTTTCGTCCGCGCCGGCGTCGCGGCGCCGCCGCCGCACGCCGGCGCTCGCCCGAGGCAGCGCCCGCGCGCACGCCGGCGCCTTCGGCGCGTGCCGGCGGCAGCCGATGGCGCGCGTTGGTGCGCTTCGTGCAACGCATGACACGGAGTTCATGAAGGAGATCCACCGATGAAGACGAACACGTTGCGCAGAGTCTCCGCACCGCTCGCGCTCGGCGTACTGCTCGCCCTCGGCGTCGGCAGCGGCGCGGTCGCGCAGACGAAGGCCGACGACACGGCCACGCAGGACGGCGGCTCGGATCATCCGGTCGGCGACAGTTGGATCACGACGAAGGTCAAGTCCGAGCTCGCGACGACCGACGGCGTCAAGAGCATGGACATCAGCGTCAAGACCGTGAACGGCGTCGTCACGCTGACCGGCACGCAACCGAGCTCGACCGCGATCAAGAAGGCCGTCGCTGCCGCGAAGAGCGTCAAGGGCGTCAAGCACGTCGACGCGTCGGGCCTGAAGGCGAAGCCGGACTGAGTCGTTGCGCCGGGCCCGGCGGCACGCACCGCCGGCTCGGCGCCGCTACGAATTCGGTAAACCGTCAATGCGGGGATCGCGTTTTCTCGAAATGCGACGGGCGCTGGGGCCCGGAGCCGGAATGGTTCGAGCGCGCCGCGCGTCGCCACGCCGCCCAGCGGCATGAGCGCACGCAGCGCCGGCGACGGCCTCGTCCTCTCCGAGTCGACTCGAGCACACGACAGCCGACCCGCGCGGCCGGCCGCCGCGCGCACCGCTCACGAGCGCCACGGCGCCACGAGCGGACGCCGCGCCGACGAGGAGCACCCGTCGAGCCGCGACGGCGAATGCGCGAGACGAAGACCCATGGCCGACGAAACGAACGAAGCCGACAGCGGCGGCAAGCCCGATCCGAACGACGTCGCCGCGCTGCACCGACGCATCGCCGCGCTCGAACGCGAACTCGCGCGCCGCAGCGGCGACGACCACGGCGACGCGGACGCGCTGCGCGAGCTCGGCCTGCGCCTCGCCGACGAACTCGATCCCGAACGCATCGCACACGCGGCCGTGGAGGTCGCGGCCGCGCTGACCGGCGCCGCGCCCGCGGTGTTCCTGCGTGCGGCCGACGGCGACGCCGGCCACGTGCTCGTCGCCGGCGCCGGCGCGGCGGCCGACGCGATCGCGGCGTTCGCCGCGCCGGAGCACGCCGCGCTGTTCGCGCCGACGCTGCGCGGCGACCCGCACGCGCCCGCGTCCGGCGCGCCGACGCGCAGCCTGCTCGCCGCGGCGGTCAAGGCGCGTTCGGGCGTTCACGGCGGCCTGTTCCTCGGCCACGTCGATCCCGGCGTGTTCGGCGCGCGCGAGCAGTGCCTGCTCGCCGGCATCGCGGCGCAGGCCGCGCTCGCGCTCGACCGCGCGCGCGAGGTCACCGCGGGCGAGCACGCGCGCGAGGAGCTGGCCCGCCTCGCCGACTCGTTCGAGCAGCGCGTCGACGAGCGCATCGACGCGCTGCGCCGGCACGAGCTGCGCTTCCAGCAGTTGATCTCGGGCATCGCCGACTACGCGATCTTCCTGCTCGACGCGGAAGGACGCGTCATGACCTGGAACACCGGTGCCGAGCGCATCACCGGCTATTCCGCCGCGGAGGCGGTCGGGCGCGATTTCTCGCAGTTCTACACGCCCGAGGACCGCGCCGCCGGCGAGCCGCAGCGCGCGCTGCGCGTCGCCGCCGAGCGCGGCAAGTACGAGGCCGAGGCCTGGCGCGTGCGCAAGGACGGCACGCGCTTCATCGCCAACGTGCTGCTCGACGCGATCCGCGACGGCGGCGGCCGCGTGGTCGGCTTCGCGAAGGTCACGCGCGACATGACCGAACGCCGCGCGATGGAGGAGCGCCTGCGCCAGTCGCAGAAGGTCGAGGCGATCGGCCAGCTGACCGGCGGCGTCGCGCACGACTTCAACAACCTGCTGACCGTCATCATCGGCAACCTCGAGACGATCTGCCGGCGCAGCGTGGACGACGCGCGGCTGCGCCACGCGGCCGATCAGGCGATGCGCGCCGCGCAGCGCGCCGCCGCGCTGACTCAGCAGCTGCTCGCGTTCTCGCGGCGCCAGCCGCTGAATCCGAAGCCCGTCGACATGAACCGCCTCGTCGCGAGCATGTCGGACCTGCTGCGGCGCACGCTCGGCGAAAGGATCGTCATCGAGACCGTGCTCGCCGGCGGGCTGTGGAGCGCCGAGGTCGACGTGCACCAGCTCGAGAACGCGCTGCTGAACCTCGCCGTCAACGCGCGCGACGCGATGCCGCGCGGCGGCCGCCTGACGATCGAGACCGCGAACGCGCACATCGACGCCTCGGCCGGCGGCGAGTACGCCGACCTCGGCCCCGGCGACTACGTGATGATCCGCGTCGGCGACTCCGGCATCGGCATGAGCAAGGACGTGCTCGAGCACGCGTTCGAGCCGTTCTTCACGACGAAGCCGATCGGCCAGGGCACCGGGCTCGGCCTGAGCCAGGTCTACGGCTTCGTCACGCAGTCCGGCGGCCACGTGAAGATCCACAGCGTGCCCGGTGAAGGCACCAGCATCCGCATCTACCTGCCGCGCGCGAGCACGCCGGCGGTCACCGAGCCGGCCGCGGCGCCGGCGGCGACGCCGCGCGGCAGCGAGACGATCCTCGTCGTCGAGGACGACGGCGACGTGCGGCTGTTCGGCGTCGAGACGCTGCGCGACCTCGGCTTCGCCGTGCTCGACGCGCCGGACGGGCCGTCCGCGCTGAAGCTGCTCGAACAGCATCCGGAGATCGACTTGCTGTTCACCGACGTCGGCC
>DASWOS010000300.1:0-9765 GCA_036398645.1 Dokdonella sp.
AGCGCCCGCGCCCGGAGCGCCGCGAGAACGAACCCGTGCCGGAGTCGCCGCACCGTCACCGGCAGAAGCACGGCTCGCACCGCATGCGCGACGAAGGCGTCGAGGAAGGCGCGGTCCGCTACTTCGGCGGGGAGCTGCACCTGTCGCAGGAAGCCGCCGCGCGCCGCACCGGCCGCAAGCGGCCGCGTCAGCGCGTCGTCGAGCAGGCACGTTCCGGCCCGGCGCACGCGTTCTCGCGTCCGACCGCGCCGGTCGTGCGCGAGGTCGCCGTCGGCGACTCGATCACCGTCGCCGATCTCGCCGCGAAGCTCGCGGTCAAGGGCGCCGACGTCGTCAAGGCATTGTTCAAGATGGGCGTGATGGTCACGATCAACCAAGTCATCGATCACGATACCGCCGCGCTCGTCGCCGAGGAGCTCGGCCACCGCGTCGTCACGGCCGAGGACACCAGCGCAGAGACGACGCTGCTCGCGCAGCAGGCCGGAGCCGAAGGCGACAAGGCGCCGCGGCCGCCGGTGGTCACGATCATGGGCCACGTCGACCACGGCAAGACGTCGCTGCTCGACTACATCCGCCGCACGAAGGTCGCGGCCGGCGAGGCCGGCGGCATCACGCAGCACATCGGCGCGTACCACGTCGAGACGCCGAAGGGCGTCGTCACGTTCCTCGACACGCCGGGCCACGCCGCGTTCTCGTCGATGCGCGCGCGCGGCGCGCAGTCGACCGACATCGTCGTGCTCGTCGTCGCCGCCGACGACGGCGTCATGCCGCAGACCGTCGAGGCGATCCAGCACGCGCGTGCGGCGAAGGTGCCGCTGATCGTCGCGATGAACAAGATGGACAAGCCCGATGCGAACCCCGACACGGTCAAGCAGGGGCTGGTCCAGTACGAGGTCGTGCCCGAGGAATGGGGCGGCGACGTGCAGTTCGTGCCGGTCTCGGCCAAGACCGGCGACGGCGTCGACAACCTGCTCGATTCGATCCTGCTGCAGGCCGAGGTCATGGACCTGCGGGCCGCGGCGGACGGCCGCGCGAGCGGCGTCGTCATCGAGTCGAGCCTCGACAAGGGCCGCGGCCCGGTCGCGACCGTGCTGGTCCAGCAGGGCCTGCTCAAGCGCGGCGACTTCCTCGTCTGCGGCGTCGAGTACGGCCGCGTGCGCGCGCTGTTCGACGAATCCGGCTCGCAGGTCGAATCGGCCGGACCGTCGATTCCGGTGCAGGTGCTCGGCCTCTCCGGCGTGCCGCAGGCCGGCGACGACTTCGTCGTCGTCGCCGACGAGCGCCTCGCGAAGGACGTCGCGCAGCAGCGCCAGCACAAGCGGCGCGAGTCGCGCCTGGTCAAGCAGACGCCCGGCAACCGCATGGAAGACATCATGGCCCAGATGGGCCAGGGCGAGGGCCAGCAGACGCTGAACCTCGTCGTCAAGGCCGACGTGCAGGGCTCGGCCGAGGCGCTGCGCGACGCGCTGACCGCGATCTCGACCGACAAGATCAGGATCAACGTGCTCGCCTCCGGCGTCGGCGGCATCACCGAGTCCGACGCGACGCTCGCGGCCGCCTCGAAGGCGGTCATCATCGGCTTCAACGTACGCGCCGACGCGTCCGCGCGCCGCATCATCGAGTCGAACGGGCTCGACCTGCGCTACTTCTCGATCATCTACGACGTGATCGACCAGGTGAAGCAGGTCGCGACCGGCCTGCTCGGCACCGAGATCCGCGAGGAGATCATCGGCGTCGCGCAGGTGCGCGAGGTGTTCCGCAGCTCGAAGTTCGGCGCGGTCGCCGGCTGCATGGTCATCGAAGGCGCGGTCAAGCGGCACAAGCCGATCCGCGTGCTGCGCGACAACACGGTGATCTTCCAGGGTGAGCTCGAGTCGCTGCGGCGCTTCAAGGAGAACGTCGACGAGGTGCGCAACGGCATGGAGTGCGGCATCGGCGTCAAGCAGTACAACGACGTCAAGGCCGGCGACCAGATCGAGTGCTTCGAGCGCATCGCGGTCGCGAGGACGCTGTAGCGCACGGCGCCGACGGCGCGGCGATCCGCGCACGGCGCCTGCCCCATTCCCGACTCCGAACCGGCCCGCTCACCGTGCAGAAATCGTTCAACCGCTCCGATCGCGTCTCCGCCGAGCTCCGCCGCGAGGTCGCGCTGCTCGTGCACGCGGCCGTTCGCGAGCACGCGCTGCCGTCGGTCAGCGTCTCCGACGTCGAGGTCACCAAGGACCTCGACGTCGCGACGATCTACGTGACCGCGCTCGTCGGCGGCGAGAGCGCCGACGCGATCGACGCGCTGAACGCGCTCGCGAAGGAGTTCCGGCGCGAGCTGTCGCGCACGATGCGCCTGCGCCGCGTGCCGGAGCTGCGCTTCCGTTACGACGATTCGGTCGACAAGGGCGAGCGCATCGACGCGCTGCTGCGCGAGTAGCGGGCGATCCGTCCGGGATCGCCGCGGTACGCACGCGGCCGCAGCGGTTCGCCGCGCGCCGCCTTCGTGAGTGAGAACCACCCGCGGCCGTCCGTGGCCGCACTTTCGACGAGTGCAAACCCATGCGGCGCAACGAGCATCGCGCCACGAGCGGCATCCTGCTGCTCGACAAGCCGGCCGGCATCAGCTCGAACCGTGCGCTGCAGAACGCGCGGCGGATCTTCCGCGCGGCGAAGGCCGGGCACACCGGCAGCCTCGATCCGCTCGCGACCGGGCTGCTGCCGGTCTGCTTCGGCGAGGCGACGAAGATCGCCGGCCTGCTGCTCGGCGCGCGCAAGGCCTATGCGGCCGAATGCCGGCTCGGCCTGACGACGTCGACCGACGACGCCGAGGGCGACGTCGTGCAGCGCCGCGAGGTGCCGCCGCTCGACGACGCGACGATCCGCGCCGCGCTCGCCGCGCTGACCGGTCGAATCGTGCAGGTGCCGCCGGTTTATTCCGCGCTGAAGCAGGGCGGCGAGCCGCTGTACCGGCGCGCGCGCCGCGGCGAGACGGTGTCGGCGCCGCCGCGCGAGGTCGACGTGCACCGGTTCGAGCTCGAGGAGAACGCCGGCGAGCGGCTGCGCCTGTTCGTCGAGTGCGGGTCCGGCACCTACGTGCGCAGCCTCGTGCGCGATCTCGGCGAACGGCTCGGCTGCGGTGCGCACGTGACCGCGTTGCGTCGGCTCTGGGTCGAGCCGTTCGCGGCACCGCGCATGAGCACGCTGGACGAGCTCGCCGCGCTCGCCGACGACGAGGCCGCGCTCGCCGCGCGGCTGCTGCCGCTCGAGCTCGGCCTGGCCGGCTTTCCGCAGATCCGGGTCGGCGCCGAAGACGCCGAGCGCCTGCGCCGCGGCCAGCCGATCGCGGCCGATGCGGCCGCGCCGGCCGGGTGCGTGGCCGCGTTCGATGCGGCCGGCCGCGCGGTCGCATTGGTCGAGCGCGGCGCCGACGGCCGGCTGCGCTCGCTGCGCGGCTTCAACCCGCATTGACATCGACCTTCGCGGCGCGCAGCCGCGCCGCACGGGCCGAGCGCGGGCGGGGACCGGCGCCCGCCGCGCGGCCGCGGCCCGGCCGGAACGATTGCTTGTCCGCACCCGCCCGGGGCGGCTAAAATACCCCGTTCACTCCGGACGCTCCGTCCGTTCAACCCTGCGGGGCTTGCGAACGACCATGCCCGCGCCGACACGCCCGACGGCTCCGCCGGCCGGCGGCGGCATTTTCGAGACTCCGTTCTCGAAGCGTGATCGTTCGCAAGTCTCGCGTCCGCTTCTTAAGGATTCAAACGAGATGTCTCTTTCCAACGAACAGACCAGCAAGATCATCGCCGACTACGGCCGCGGCAACAACGACACCGGTTCGCCGGAGGTGCAGGTCGCGCTGCTGTCCGCGCGCATCGAGCACCTCAGCAAGCACTTCGCCGAGCACGAGAAGGATCACCACTCGCGCCGCGGCCTGCTGAAGATGGTCAACCAGCGTCGCCGCCTGCTCGGCTACCTGAAGAACAAGGACGGCGAGCGCTACAAGTCGCTGATCGAACGTCTCGGCCTGCGGAGATAATTCGTGCGTTCGTCGCCGAACGCCGACGCGTCCGCCGCAGAGCCGATGCGCATCGACGCCGGATGATGGACGAGAGCGGCCATCCGCGGCCGCACTACTCAAAAGATCAGGACTCAATCAACGTGGCGAAGGTAAGCAAGTCGTTCCAATACGGTAGTCAGCAGGTCACGCTGGAGACGGGCGAGATCGCCCGCCAGGCGAGCGGCGCGGTCCTCGTGTCGATGGGCGGCACCGTGGTCCTGGTCACGGCGGTCGCCGCGACGAAGGCGCGCGAAGGGCAGGATTTCTTCCCGCTCACGGTCGACTACCAGGAGAAGTTCTATTCGGCGGGCCGCATCCCCGGCGGCTTCTTCAAGCGCGAAGGCCGCCCGACCGAGAAGGAGACGCTGACCTCGCGCCTGATCGATCGGCCGGTGCGTCCGCTGTTCCCGGAGGAGTTCCGCAACGAGGTCCAGGTCATCGCGACCGTGCTCTCGCTGAACCCGGAGGTCGACGGCGACATTCCGGCGCTGCTCGGCGCGTCCGCGGCGCTGACGCTGGCCGGCGTTCCGTTCAAGGGGCCGATCGGCGCCGCGCGCATCGGCTACGCGAACGGCCAGTACCTGCTGAACCCGACGCTGCCGGAGCTCAAGACCTCCGACCTCGACCTCGTCGTCGCCGGCACCGCGAACGCGGTGCTGATGGTCGAGTCCGAGGCGAAGCTGCTCGGCGAGGACGTCATGCTCGGCGCGGTCACGTTCGGCCACCGCGAGATGCAGAAGGCGATCACCGCGATCAACGAGTTCGTCGCCGAAGCCGGCCGCAAGTCGTTCCGCTGGGAAGCGCCGGCGCGCGACGAGGCGCTGTTCGCGTCGATCGAGGGCGTGCTCGGCGACCGCCTCGTGCAGGCGTTCGCGATCCGCGACAAGCTCGAGCGCCGCGACGCGATCGCCGCGCTGAAGGCCGACATCCGCGCCGGCGTCGCCGCGACCGCGGCCTCGCACGGCTGGACCGACGGCCAGATCGACGCCGCGTTCGCCGACATCGAGTACCGCACGCTGCGCGACGGCGTGCTGAAGTCGAAGGTCCGCATCGACGGCCGCAAGCTCGACGACGTGCGCCCGATCACGGTTCGCGTCGGCGTGCTGCCGCGCACGCACGGCTCCGCGCTGTTCACGCGCGGCGAGACGCAGGCGCTGGTCACGGTCACGCTCGGCACGACGCGCGACGCGCAGATCGTCGACGCGCCGGAAGGCGAGTCGAAGGACACGTTCCTGTTCCACTACAACTTCCCGCCGTTCTCGGTCGGCGAGACCGGGCGCATGGCCGGTCCGAAGCGTCGCGAGGTCGGCCACGGCCGGCTCGCGCGCCGCGGCGTGCAGGCGGTCAAGCCGAGCATCGAGGAGTTCCCGTACGTGCTGCGCGTGGTCTCGGAGATCACCGAGTCGAACGGCTCGTCGTCGATGGCCTCGGTCTGCGGCTCCTCGCTCGCGTTGATGGACGCCGGCGTGCCGCTGAAGGCGCCGGTCGCCGGCATCGCGATGGGCCTGATCAAGGAAGGCGACCAGTTCGCCGTGCTGAGCGACATCCTCGGCGACGAGGATCATCTCGGCGACATGGACTTCAAGGTCGCCGGCACCGCCGACGGCATCAGCGCGCTGCAGATGGACATCAAGATCGACGGCATCACCGAGGAGATCATGCGCGCCGCGCTCGAGCAGGCCAAGCGCGGGCGGCTGCACATCCTCGGCGAGATGGGCAAGGTCATCGGCACGTCGCGCGCGGAGATGAGCGAGTACGCGCCGCGCCTGCTGACGATGAAGATCCATCCGGACAAGATCCGCGAGGTCATCGGCAAGGGCGGCGCGACGATCCGCTCGATCACCGACGAGACCGGCACGACGATCGACATCACCGACGACGGCACCGTCGTCATCGCGTCGGTCAATCGCGGCGCGGCCGAAGCGGCGAAGAAGCGCATCGAGCAGATCGTGTCCGACGTCGAGCCGTGCCGCATCTACGAGGGCAAGGTCGCCAAGCTGATGGACTTCGGCGCGTTCGTGACGATCCTGCCCGGCAAGGACGGCCTCGTGCACGTCTCGCAGATCTCGAACGAGCGCGTCGAGAAGGTCTCCGACAAGCTCAAGGAAGGCGACATCGTCAAGGTCAAGGTGCTCGAGGTCGACAAGCAGGGCCGCATTCGCCTGTCGATGAAGGCGGTCGAAGAAGAAGCCGGCGTGGCCTGACCGCGTCGAAGCGGACGAAAAAAGGCGGGCCTCGGCCCGCCTTTTTCGTTTGCGCGGCCGGGACGCGCGGCGTTCGCCGTGCCGCGCCGCGGGCGGCCGACGCGGCTCAGTGCGGCTCGGTCGCGACCGCGCCGAGCCGCACGACGCGCCGCAGCGTCTCGCCGTTGCGCACGACCGTCAGCGTGACCGCGCGGCCGGCGTTCGCGCGCAGCAGGCGCTGGAACGACGCGCGGTCCGCGACCGGCGCGTCGCCGAGCGCGGTGACGACGTCGCCGGACAGCAGGTTCGCGCGCTCGGCCGGCGAGCCGCCGACGACGGTGCCGATCGCGACGCCGCCGCCGGCACCGTCGAGCGCGGCGCGCTCGGCCGGCGTCAGGTCGCGGAACGTCGCGCCGAACGGCAGCTTGAAGCGCACGTAGTACGCGGCGAGCCACGCCGGCGGCGTCGCGCCGGCGGCGGCCGGCGCGTACACCATCACGCGATCGGCGCCGACCGTGCGGCCGAGCCGCGCGGCGTCGTCGTGTGCCTGCGCCACGCCGACGTCGGCCGCGTAATGCGCGGTGCCGATGCGAACGAAGCCCTGCGCGGCGAGACGGTTCTGGTCGCCGAGCGGGTTGCGGCCCTCGACGAGCGAAGGCGTCTCCGGCGGCGGCGCGGCGCGCATCTGCGCGATCGTCGCCGCGTCGCGGCCGGGTTCGGCGACGTAGGCCGGCGGCGCCGCGTCCGCGCCGCCCGGCGCGCTCTCGCGCACGAGGCTCGCGCAGCCGGTCAGCACGAGCAGCGCGGCGACGGCGGCGAGTCGAAGCGTCATCGGTCGGCACACCTCGCGGAACATGAACGCCACGAGCATAGCGGTCCGCCGATGAACGGAACGCGCAACTCGTTTGCTAGGATTTCGCCGAGCCGACGGACGGAATCGATCGTGTCGATCCTGCGCATCTACTATCGCGTCATCGCGCTGCTCGCACCGGAGAAGGGCCTCGCGCTGACGCTCGCTTTCGCGAATCTCGCGCTGGCCGGCGTGATGTTCCTCGAGCCGTGGCTGTTCGGCCGCGTCGTCGACGCGCTCGCCGGCACCGCGCGCGGCAGCGCGTGGACGTTCATCGCGTGCTGGGCCGGCGTCGGCTTCGGCGGCGTCGCGGCGAGCGTGCTCGTCTCGCTGCACGCGGACCGGCTCGCGCACCGGCGCCGGCTCGCCGTCATCGCGCAGTTCTTCGAGCACGCGATCGGCCTGCCGCTCGCGTTCCACGGCCAGCACCACACCGGCCGCCTGCTGCGCATCATGCACATCGGCAGCAGCAACCTGTTCGGGCTCTGGCTCGGCTTCTTCCGCGAGCACCTCGCGACGCTGCTGTCGATCCTCGTCATGGTGCCGATCGCGCTCGCGATGAACTGGAAGCTCGCCGTGCTGATGATCCTGCTGATGACGAGCTTCGCGGTGTTCAACGCGATCGCGATGCGGCGCACGCACGCGGCGCAGGGCGAGGTCGAGCAGCTGCATCACGAGATCTCCGAGCGCGTCGGCGACGTGTTCGGCAACGTCATGGTCGTGCAGAGCTTCTCGCGCATCTCGGCCGAGGTCGCCGCGATCAGGAGCATGGTCAAGAGGGTGCTGAGCGCGCAGTATCCGGTGCTGCGCGGCTGGGCCTGGCTCTCGGTCGCGAACCGCGCCGCGAGCACGCTGACGATCGTCGCGATCTTCGCGCTCGGCACTTCGCTGAACGGCAAGGGCGAGGTCAGCGTCGGAGCGATCGTGACCTTCGTCGGCTTCTCGCTGCAGCTGATCGGGCGCATGGAGCAGTTCGCCGGCTTCGTCTCCGGGTTGTTCTTCCAGACGCACTCGCTCGGCGACTTCTTCGCCGTGCTCGACACGCCGGCCGTGCTGCAGGACGACGCGTCCGCGCCGAACCTGCCGAAGGTCCGCGGCGAGGTCGAGTTCGACGACGTCTCGTTCGGCTACGACGCGTCGCATCCGGCGCTGAAGCATCTCTCGTTCCGCGTGCCGGCCGGCGCGACCGCCGCGATCGTCGGCCCGACCGGCGCCGGCAAGACCACCGCGCTCAGCCTGCTGTATCGCGCCTACGATCCGAGCTCGGGCCGCATCACGATCGACGGCATCGACATCCGCCGCGTGAACCCGCACTCGCTGCGCGAGCAGATCGCGGTCGTGTTCCAGGACCCGGGCCTGTTCTACCGCTCGATCGCCGACAACCTGCGCATCGGCAAGCCCGACGCGACCGATGCCGAGCTGCAGGCGGCCGCCGAGGCGGCCGAGGCGCACAGCTTCGTCGTCGTCAAGCCGGACGGCTACGCGACGCTCGTCGCCGAGCGCGGGCGTTCGCTGTCCGGCGGCGAACGCCAGCGCCTGTCGATCGCGCGCGCGATGCTGAAGAACGCGCCGATCCTGATCCTCGACGAAGCGACCAGCGCGCTCGACAACGCGACCGAGGCGCGCATCCAGCGCGCGCTGAACCGGCTGACGCAGAACCGCACGACGTTCGTGATCGCGCACCGGCTGTCGACCGTGCGCAACGCCGACGTGATCCTCGTCATGAAGGACGGCGAGCTAGTCGAGAAGGGCCGCTACGACGAGCTCGTCGCGAAGGGCGGCCTGTTCGCCGAGCTCGACGGCCAGGGCCAGTTCGTCGCCGACGCCGACGAGAGCGCGCAGGCCGAAATCGAGCTCGTCTGATCCCCCGCGGGTGGTGCGCGCGTCGCTCACGCGGCACCGGCGCCGCGCCGCGCGCGCGGCGCGCTGGCCTCGCGCGGCGCGGATGCGGCTAGAATGCGGCGCCCGGTCCGATCCGCCGCGATCGGCCGGCAGCGTCCTCGTAAGGAGCAGCGATATGTCGCGTACCGGTTGGCTCGGCCTCGCCCTGGCGGTTTCCCTGGTCTCCGGGCTCGCGCTCGGCGCCGATCCGGCGGCCAAGGACGTCGCGACCGAGGCGCGCCTGCGCGCGCTCGAGAAGCGCGTCTCGGAGCTCGAAAGCAAGGCCAGCGCAGCGCCGTCGGTCGAGCTCGAGCGCCGCGTGTCCGCGCTCGAGAAGAAGATCGGCGCCGCTCCGGCCGCGACCGCGGCGACCGCGGCGCCGTCGCTCGAGCAGCGCGTGACGACGCTCGAGCGCAACAACAGCGCACCGGCGGCGGCCGGCGCTCCGGCGCGCTCCGCGGCGGCGTCCGCGCCGGCCGGCTGGAAGGATGCGAAGAACTGGGCGGCGCTGCGCGTCGGCATGACCTGGAGCCAGGTCAAGCAGTTGCTCGGCGTGCCGGGCACGGTCAAGGCCGGCGTGTTCGGCGACGTGATGTACTTCCCGGACACGAGCGGCGGCAGCGTCGAGTTCGACCGCGACGGCCGCGTGTCGAGCTGGAGCCGCACGCCGAAGTAGCCGCGGCCGGGCGTCGGCCGCCGCGGCGCGCCGAGAACGGCGCGAGCCGCGCTACGCGGAGAACGCGTCGCCGTGCGACGGCGTCGGCCGCGGCGAGGGCGCGGCTGCGAGCGCGCGCCGCAGCGGCGCG
>DASWOS010000301.1:0-1603 GCA_036398645.1 Dokdonella sp.
GCGCCGCGGCGCGCGTCCGCGCTCGCGGCATGCCGCCGCGCGTCGTCGCGCGCAGCGGCGCGGCCGCGCTCACGGATCGATCTGGATCCGATTCGCGGCACCGGCGAGATCGCGGTTCAGCGTGATCCACAGCTCGCCGGCGTCGGCGCGCAGCGACGGGAAATAGTCGACCTCCGGCACGAGCGCGACGCCGCCGAGCTTGACGCTGCCCGGCAGTGCGCCGGCATAGCTCCGCACGATCAGCAGCGGGTGGTGCAGCGTGCCGGTGCCGACGGCGACGTTCGCGTCGAGCCGGTTGCCCGCGGCGACGAACGCGAGCGCGCCGTAGACCGCGTCGTAGCCGGCCGGCTGGTACGGCCGCGGCGTCGCGTCGGCGACGCCGGACGGACCCTGCGTCGCGACGCCGCCGACGCTCGCGCTCGCCGACAGCGTCTGCACGGTCTCGACCGCATCGACCGCCGCGTCGACCGGCGCGCTCGAATGCGTGCCGAGCACGACATAGGTCGAGTAGCTCTTCTTCGGCCAGCCCGGCGCGGTCGGATCGCCGGGCAGCGCGGTGCCGTCGCCGCTGCCGCCGTACTCGGCGTTGCCGCGGATGCGGTACTGCTGCTGGCCGAGGAAGCCGAAGTTCGTGCCCCACGCGAGCCGCGCGTTCTGCGTCGGCGAGGCGACGTCGATCTCGTAGTTGATCGACTGGTACGGCCAGTCGTAGTCGCACGGCATCAGATAGTCGCCGAGGCAGCCGCTGGTGTCGGCGCTCGTGTGCGACCAGAGGTCTTGCCCCCAGTAGCCGCCGGCGTCCTGCTGCGCGATCGTCTGCGTCTGCACGATGCCCATCGTCGCGTCGACCGCGTCGGTCCACAGCGTCACGTACGGCACCGTGTTCGGCCGATTCCAGGTCCAGCCGCTCGAGAACGTGACCGGATCGGTCGTGCTGACGAACCGGTAATAGTCGCCCCAGCCGACGCCGGCGATCGTCGCGCGCGCGGCGTCGCTGTCGGCGCCGTCGATGCGCATCTGGCCGTACGGCGCGCGCGAGTCGTCCTCGAGCCGGTTCACCGGCACCGCGGACAGGTCGTACGTGATCGTCCACAGCGGATCGTCGCGACCGTCGGCGAACACCCAGTCGATCGTGACCGGCACGTCGTATTCCTGCGCCGGCGCGGCGGTCGTGCAGTAACGCGGATAGTTCTGCGTGAAGCGCAGGATCGCGTGATGAGGGCCTTCGAACACGCGCTGGAAGTGGCCGGGCGTCGTGTGGCCGATGCCGGACGGGTCGCCGCCGCCGGTGCAGTGCGAGCTGTCGTCGTACGGGTGCGAGACCACGTAGCCGAAGCCGCCGACGCCGTCCGCGGTCGCGCGCACGACGCGCGTGCCGCCGGCCGCCTCGTAGCGGAACTCGCGCAGCTCGCCGCCGCGCGTGCCGCCGGTGCCCACGCCACCGTCGTTGTGCGCGAGCACGGCCGCGCGCGGCCGCCCGGCGCTGTCGTGCCAGCTGAAGCGGTCGCCGCTCAGGCCGTCGATCGCCACGTCGTGCTCGATCGCGAAGCCGCCGGCCGGCGGCGCGCCGCCGGCGTCGAAGCCGTCGGCGAAGATCGCATCG
>DASWOS010000302.1:0-6376 GCA_036398645.1 Dokdonella sp.
GCGAAGGTCGGCGTGCTCGCGCGCGAGCGCGAGATCCGCGAACTGGCCGCCCGCATCGGCGCGCTCGAGGCCGAGCTCGCCGAGCACGCGCAGGCGCTCGACCACGGCCGCCAGGCGCGCGTCGAGGCCGAACGCGTGCGCGACGAAGCGCAGCACGAGTTGTATGCGGCGCACCGGCGGCTCGCCGAGGTCGGCGGCCAGCTGCAGAGCCAGCGCGGGCGCATCGACGGCGTCCGCGAGCGGCTCGTGCACGTCGAGCGCGAGCTCGCCGACATCGCCGCGAAGCTCGACGCGGACGACGCGCAGGCGCGCGAGGCGCGCGGCCGGCTCGAAGCCGCGGTCGCGCGCATGGGCGAGCTCGAGCAGCACCGCCGGCAGCTCGACGGCGAGCGGCGCACGCTGCTCGAGGCGCGCGAGGAAGCACGCATGAACGTGCGCGACGCGCGCGACGCGGTGCACCAGGCGGCGCTGTCGATCGAGTCGCAGCGCAGCGCCGCCGCTTCGCTCGAGCAGTCGCTGCAGCGCATGCGCGGCCAGCTCGCGCAGCTCGACGGCCGCCGCGCCGAGATCGCCGCGCAGCTGTCCTCGAGCGGCGATCCGCTCGGCGCGCTCGAGGCCGAGCGCCAGGCCTGCCTGAACCTGCGTCTGCGCGTCGACCGCGAGCTCGTCGAGGCGCGCCAGCAGTTGCAGGAGCACGATGCCGAGCAGCGCCGGCTCGAGCAGGAGCGGCACCGGCTCGAGCAGGCGCTCGCCGAGCAGCGCGAGCGGCTCGCCGAGTCGCGCCTGCGCGAGCAGGAGCATCGTCTGCGCGCGCAGGCGCTCGCCGCGGCGATCGCCGAAGCCGGCTTCGAACCGCAGGCGCTGTTCGAGACGCTCGCCGCCGAGGTCGACGCCGACCAATGGCAGGCCGAGCTCGCCGAGCTCGAGCAGAGGATCAAGCGCCTCGAGCCGGTCAACCTCGCCGCGATCCAGGAGTACGAGGAGCAGTCGCAGCGCAAGGGCTACCTCGACGCGCAGATCGCGGACCTGACCACCGCGCTGGAGACGCTCGAAGGCGCGATCCGCAAGATCGACAAGGAGACGCGCGCGCGCTTCAAGGAGACGTTCGAGCGCGTCGACGTCGGCATCAAGGAGCTGTTCCCGCGCCTGTTCGGCGGCGGCCACGCGCATCTCGAGCTGACCGGCGAAGACCTGCTGTCGACCGGCGTCGCGATCATGGCGCGGCCGCCCGGCAAGCGCGTCAGCTCGATCTCGCTGCTGTCCGGCGGCGAGAAGGCGCTGACCGCGGTCGCGCTCGTGTTCGCGATCTTCCGGCTGAATCCGGCGCCGTTCTGCCTGCTCGACGAGGTCGACGCGCCGCTCGACGAGGCGAACGTCGGCCGCTTCTCGTCGCTGGTCGCGGAGATGAGCGAGCGCGTGCAGTTCATCTTCGTCACGCACAACAAGGCGACGATGGAGGCCGCGCGCCAGCTCTGCGGCGTTACCATGCGCGAACCGGGCGTGTCGCGGCTGGTCCAGGTGGACCTCGCCGAGGCCGCCAAGCTGGCCGGCGCGGCCTGAGCGCCGCCGCGGCTCGCAGCAGAAGGCGATCGTCATGGATTGGAATCCCAGCGTCGGCATTCCGCTCATCGTCGTCGGCGCGATCGCGCTGATCCTGATCTACCTGTTCGGCCGTCCGAAGCGGCCGGAGCAGGGCGAACGCCGCGCCGTGCGCCGCGTCGACGGCGAACGCGTCGAGCCGGTGCTCGGCGCCGCGGACGCGGGCACGGAACCGGCGCAGGGCGAGCTCGACGTCGCGCTCGGCGACGAGCTCGAGCGCCTCGGCGCGACCGTGAGCGCCGAACGCGGCGCGAGCACGGCCGCGCGCTCGAGCGTCGGCGCGCGGCCGACGGACCGGCCGATCGAGCGCATCGTGACGCTCTACGTCGCCGCGCGCGCCGGGGCGACGCTGGCCGGACCGGACATCGTCGTCGCGGCCGAGAAGGCCGGCCTGCAGTTCGGCGACATGGGCATCTTCCACCGCATGCCGCTCGGCAAGCGCGCCGAAGGTCCGGTGTTCAGCATGGCGAACATGGTCAAGCCCGGCAGCTTCGACATGGCCGGGCTCGACGAGGTGCGCACGCCCGGCGTCACGCTGTTCATGACCTTGCCCGGTCCGCTGCCGGCGCTCGACGCGTGGGAGATGCTGCTGCCGGCCGCGCAGCGCCTCGCCGAGCTGCTCGACGCGACCGTGCTCGACGAGCAGCGCAACGCGCTCGGACGCCAGCGCATCGCGCATCTGCGCGACGAGCTGCGCGCATGGGACCGTCAGCAGGAACGCAATCGGATTCGCCCCGGCCACTGAGCGCGCGGATCGGTTCACCCGCCGGAGACCTGCCTTGAATTCCGCCGATCCGCTCGACGCCTACACGCACGGTCACGACTTCCTCGGCGACCGCCACGAACGCAACGCACGCCGCACCTGGGCCGTCGTCGCGCTGACCGCGGCGATGATGCTGGCCGAGATCGTCGCCGGTCTCGCGTTCGGCTCGATGGCGCTGTTCGCCGACGGCATCCACATGGCGACGCACGCCGGCGCGCTCGCGATCGCCGGCTTCGCGTACTGGTTCGCGCGCCGGCACGTCGACGATCGCCGCTTCACGTTCGGCACCGGCAAGGTCGGCGATCTCGCCGGCTTCGCGAGCGCGCTGATCCTCGCGGTCGTCGCCGTCGGCGTCGGCGTCGAATCGATCGCGCGTCTCGCGCATCCGGTCGCGATCGCGTTCGACCAGGCGATCGCGGTCGCCGCACTCGGCCTCGTCGTGAACCTGCTGAGCGCGTGGCTGCTCGGCGACGATCACGCGCACGCTCACGGCCATGGCCACACGCATGTGCACGAGCACGCACGCGACGACGCGCACGCGCACGTTCGCGCGCGGGGCGAGGCGCACGCGCATGCGCACGTCCACGGCGTGCACGAACACGACGCGCACGAGCACGACGCGCACGAGCACGACACACACGACCATCGGCACGGCGAGCACGCTCGCGATGCGCACGACCACGACGCGCACGACCGCCGCGGATCGGTCGCGCTCGCGCGTTCGCACCACGTCGACCACAACCTGCGCTCGGCCTACGTGCACGTGCTCGCCGACGCGCTGACCTCGGTGCTCGCGATCGCCGCGCTGCTCGCGGCGCGCGGCTGGGGATGGGTCTGGATGGATCCGCTGATGGGCGTCGTCGGCGCGGTCGTGATCGCGCGCTGGGCCTACGCGCTGCTGCGCGACACCGGCGCCGTGCTCGTCGACGCCGCGCCGCATCGCGATCTCGGCGACGCGATCCGCGCGCGCCTCGAACGCGGCTCCGACCGCATCGCGGATCTGCACGTCTGGCGCGTCGGTCCGGGCCGCTGCGCGGCGATCGTCTCGCTCGTCGCGCGCGATCCGCTCGACCCGAGCGCATACCGCGCGCGGCTCGCCGATCTCGCCGAACTCGCGCACGTGACGGTCGAGGTCCGCCACCGCGACGTCCGCTGAGGCCGCCGCACGGCGCCGCCGTTCGTGTCGACGCCGCGGCTCCGCCGCGACGGAGCGGCGATCAGGATTCCGGCGTGCCGCCGAGCTTCTTGACGAGCTCGACGTACTTCAGCTGGGCGTCCTCGCTCTTCGTGCCCTTGAGCTTGGCCCAGGCCTCGTACTTCGCGGTGCCGACGAAATCGAAGAAGCCCGGCTTCGGTCCCGAGACGTCGCCTTCGGACCCCTGCTTGTAGAGCGCGTAGAGCTTCAGCAGCGTGTCGTTGTCGGGACGCTCGGGAAGCTTCTTGACCTCTTCCGCGGCTTTCTCGAAACGAGACTTGATGTCGGACATGGAGGACCCACCGGGGCGGCGCACGCGCAGGCGCAGCTTACAACAGCGCGGCCGCGGCCGGTCAATCGAGGCTACCGCCGGGGTGGCGCTCCGCCGCGTGCGTCGCTGCTCGTCGCGGACGCGTTCGCTCCGTCGCCGACGTGCGAGTCGGCCGGCGCGTCGGTGCGACGCGCATGCGCGAACGGAGCCCCGCGACACGACGGCGCGGCGCACGTGGCCGCGTCACGGCGTCGGTTCGATCGTCGATGCGCGCCGACGTGCGCGTGCCGTCGTTCCGCGCCGCGCCGGGACCAGTCACGGCCGACGCGTCGAGCAACGGATCGTGCAGGCGCGAGTGGCGACCGCCTCGTCGCGGTTCGATGCGCCGCGCGAATGCGCGCCAGTGAGGCGGCGTTCACGCGACGCGCGCATACGAACACGGAACTCGATCGTGCCGCCGAGCTGTCGCGCACGCGTACGCGTCGTCGCGACGGATCGCCGAGTCGCCGGCCTGATCAGCGACTCGGGCGCGCGGCGACGCTTCGCGCGCGTCGCGAACGAACGCGGACCGGCGACGGCTGCGAGCGGATCGCGCGCCGACGAGCGCGCCGCGTCAGGCGACGTAGCGGTCGAGCTGGCGCTCGATCTCGCGCTCGATCGCGGGCTTCAGCGCGCTCGCGAGCAGGCCGAGCTCGGCGTGCACGTGGACTTCGTCGGCGGCGACGACGATGCGGCCTTTGACGCCGCTGCGGCTGAAGTGCAGCGCGTCTCCGGACCAGTGATGTTCGACGCCGTACTCGCCGGCGATCGCTTCGGCGACGCGTTCGATCGCGGCCTTCGCGGCCTCTTTGCCGCGCGCGTGCGCACGGCGGATGTCGATGACGGCCATCGGCTTCGCGGTTCGTGATGGAGCGCGCATGATGCCCGATCCGGAGCGCGCGTCGCAGCCTCGCCGCGACGCGCGAGGCCGCGCGACGCGTATGGTAGAGTGCGCGATCGTCCAGCGGTTTCGAAGCGATGCGATTCAGCTTTGCCAACGGCGAGCACGCCGATGTCGTCGTCGACGGCGGCGCCGTCAGCCTCGGCAACGCCGAGGGCAATACGTTGGTGCTGCCCGGCAAGGACGTCGCGCCCTGGCACGCGCGCGTGACGGTCGACACGCGCGGCGCGGTGCTCGAGGTGCTCGATCCGAGCGCGCGCACGCACGTCAACGCGCGGCCGGTGCGCGAGAAGGCGCTGCTCCGCAGCGGCGACATCCTCTGCCTCGGCACGATCACGATCGCCCTGAAGGAAGACCGCGACGAACTGATCGACACGAGCGTGCCGGACGAGTCGCCGGCGCCGTCGACGCCGGCGTATCCGTCGAAGGTGATCCTGCGCGGCGTGTCCGGCAGCCACTTCGGCAAGATCGTCGCGGTCAACCGCCGCCTCGTCGTCGGCAGCGATCGCGGCTGCGGCCTCGTCATCGACGATCCGCGCGTCGCGCCGCGCCACGCGACGATCGAGCACGTCGACGACGCGATCTATCTGCGCGACGCGGTCGGCGGCGCGCGCGTCAACGGCGTGCGCGTCGCCAGCGCGATCCTGCATCCGGGCGACCAGATCGCGTTCGAGCGAAGCCACTTCGTCGTCGAGGCGCCGGGCCTGCCGCTGCGCGGCGCGAGCGCGGGCCGCAACGCGCCGCCGATCACCGAGACGCTCGACGCCGTGCGCGACGAGCACGACGACGCCGGCGCGGCGAGCCAGCACGCGATCTGGTGGCTGATCGGCGCCGCCGCGCTGATCGCGCTCGTGCTGTTCCTGATCATCCATCGCGGCTTCTGAGCGGCTTGCGGCGCTGTTGCGCTGCGGCATAATGCCGGGCCCGAAAGCGGAGCTGAGCGTGAGTCGCGGATACAACTTCAGCGCGGGCCCGGCCACGCTGCCGGAAGAGGTGCTGCGCCAGGCGCAGGCCGAGCTGCTCGAGTGGAACGGCGCGCACGCGTCGGTCATGGAGATCAGCCATCGCGGCGCCGAGTTCGGCGCGCTCGCCGAGGAGTCCGAGCGCGACCTGCGCGAGCTCCTGGCGATTCCGCCGGACTACCGCGTGCTGTTCCTGCAGGGCGGCGCGACGCAGCACTTCGCGCAGATCGCGCTGAACTTCGCCGGCCCCGATCGCACGGTCGACTACGTGCTGACCGGCGACTGGGGCGAGAAGGCCGCGAACGCAGCGAGGCCGCTCGCTCAGGTCCGCATCGCCGCGAGCTCGGCGCAGACGAACTACGATCGCGTGCCGCCGCGCGCGAGCTGGGATCTCGATCCCGCCGCGGCGTACGTGCACGTGACGCCGAACGAGACGATCCGCGGCGTCGAGATGCACGAGATTCCCGACGTCGGCGACGTGCCGCTGATCGGCGACGTGTCCTCGACGATCCTGTCGCGCCCGCTCGACGTCGCGAAGTACGCGCTGCTCTACGCCGGCGCGCAGAAGAACATCGGCGCGTCCGGGCTCGTCGTCGTGATCGTGCGCGAGGACCTGCTCGCGCGCTGCCCGAAGGACCTGCCGAAG
>DASWOS010000303.1:0-3846 GCA_036398645.1 Dokdonella sp.
CGCCAGGAGCGCCGGATCCTCGCCGCGCTCGACCACCCGCACATCGCGCGCCTGCTCGACGGCGGCGAGACCGCGGACGGCCAGCCGTGGCTCGCGCTCGAGTACGTCGACGGCCTGCCGCTGCTCGAGCACGCCGCGCACGCGGCGCCGAAGCTCGGCCAGCGCCTCGCATTGTTCGACGCGATGCTCGACGCGGTCGCGCACGCGCACCAGCGCCTCGTCGTGCACCGCGACCTGAAGCCGGCGAACGTGTTGGTCACGCGCGCGGGCCGGGTCAAGCTGCTCGACTTCGGCATCGCGCGGCTGCTCGACGTCGACGCGGATGCCGAGCGCGCGACCTCGACGCGCGTGTACAGCCCCGGCTACGCGAGCCCGGAGCAGATCGACGGCCGCGCAGTCACCACCGCGAGCGACATCTACGCGCTCGGCGTGCTGCTCGGCGAGCTGCTCGGCGCGCGCCGCGCGGACGGCGCGCCGGTGCCGGGTCTCGCCGCGCTGCCGCTCGACGCCGAACTCGCCGGCATCGTCGCCAAGGCGACCGACCGCGATCCGGCGCGCCGCTACGCGAGCGCCGGCGAGTTCCGCGACGACCTCGCGCGCTACCGCGACGGCCGGCCGGTGCGCGCCGCGCCGATGACGCGCGCGTACCGCGCACGCAAGTTCGTCGCGCGGCACCGGCTCGGCGTCGGCTTCGGCGTCGCCGCGGCCGCCGCGCTCGCGCTGTTCGTCTGGCGTCTCGACGTCGCGCGCGAGCGCGCGCTCGACGCGGAGACGCGCGCCGAGCAGGCGCGCGCGGCCTCCGAGCGCGACGCGGCGAGCGCGCACGCGGCGCTCGCGTTCGTCACCGACGCCTTCGCCGCGGCCGCGCCGGAGCGTGCGCTCGCGCGCGAGGTCGGCGTGCGCGACCTGCTCGACGCCGCGCGCAAGGCGCTCGGCGCGCGCCGCCTCGGTGCCGACGCGGCGCACACGATGCAGCGCCTGCTCGCGCGCCTGTACGGCAGCCTCGGCGAAGCGCCGATCGCGATCGAGCTGATGCGCGAGGGCCTCGCCGGGCCCGAGCCGGCCGACCGCGCCGGCGCGCTGCGCCTGGCCGGCGACTACGACGAGCTCGCGCGCCTGCTCGGCCAGAGCAACGACGGCCGCGGCGCGCTCGCCGCGGCGCAGGCCGCGCAGGCGCTGCGCGCGCGGCACGCGCCGGGCGACGCGGTCGAATCGATCCGCAGCCTGCACGCGCTCGCGATCGCGCATCACCGCAGCGGCGAGGACGCCGCGGCGATCCCGCTGCTGCGCGAGGCGCTCGCGCGCATGGCCGCCACGGCGACGCCGCTCGAGCTCGAGACCGACGTCGAGCAGACGCTCGCCGCGCTGCTCGCGACCGACGGCGACTGCGACGAGGCGCTCGCCGTCGCCGCGCGCGGGCTGCGCCGCCTCGACGCCGAGCGCGCGGCCGAGTCGCCCGAGCGCCTGCCGCTGCTGCGCGCCGAGGCGTCGGCGCTGAACGGCTGCGGACGGTCGGCCGAAGCCGAGCCGCTGCTGCGCGACGCGATCGCGCTGCAGCAGCGCGTGATCGGCCCCGGCGGCGTCGGCATGATGGAGCTGACCGACGAGCTCGCGCTGGCACTGAACAATCTCGGCCGCTATCGCGAAGCCGCCGAGATGATGCGCCGCTCCGACGCGGCGATGACCGACACCGGCCTCGGCGGCGTCGACGCGGCGATCTCGCTCGAGAACTACGCCGGCTTCGCCGAGAGCGCCGGCGACTACGCGCGCGCGCTCGAGCTGTACGCCAAGGCGCGCGCGGTGTACGCGCGCGAACGCGTCGACGCGGACCACCTGCAGCGTCGGCGCATGCTGCGCAGCGAGGCGCGCACGCTCGCGCTCGCCGGCGAGCCCGAGCGCGCGCGGCGCCAGCTCGAGGAGCTGCGCGCGCGTGCCGCGCGCATCGACGGCGAGGGCTCGGTCGAGTACGCGCTGGTGACCTGGCAGCTCGTGCTCGTCGCGCGGCGCATGCACGAGGTCGACGCCGGGCTCGCGCTGCTCGACGAGGCCGAGCAGCGCTGGGCCGCGCTGGTGCCGCGAACGCATCCGATCTTCGCGCACGCGCATCGCTACCGCGCCGCGTTCGCCACGCTGCGCCGCGACTACGCGGCCGCCGAACGCGAGCTCGCCGCGGCGCTCGCCGCGTTCGACGCGACCGGCGCGCTGCCGATCGACCGCGCGATCGCGCAGAGCGAGCTCGCCGGCGTGCGCGAGCGCCAGGGCCGCCGCGCCGAGGCGCGCGACCTGCTCGCGCAGGCGTTGCCGACGCTGCGCGGCAGCCTGCTGTCCGGCGAGGTCTCGCGCGCCGACGCCGAGCGGCTCGCGCTGCGCGTGGCGGACGCGCGATGAACGTCGCGCCGCTGCGGACGCGCCGACCGGACCCGCTCGCGCGGCTCGCCGCGCTCGAGGCGCAGCGCGTGCGCGACGGCCTCGTCCGCCGCGTGCGCACGCTCGCCGCCGGCGACGGCGTGCGCGTGCGCGTCGACGGCCGCGTGCTGCTGAACTTCGCGAGCAACGACTATCTCGGCCTCGCCGCGCATCCGGTGCTGGTCGACGCGCTGGTGCGCGCGGCGCGCGCGGACGGCGTCGGCGCGCGCGCCGCGCACCTGCTCGGCGGCCATCGCGACGAGCACGCGCGACTCGAGGAGGCGCTCGCGCGCTGGACCGGCCGCGAGCGCGCGCTGCTGTTCTCGACCGGCTACATGGCGAACCTCGGCGTGATCTCCGCGCTGCTCGGCGAAGGCGACCTCTGCGTGCAGGACAAGCTGAACCATGCGAGCCTGCTCGACGGCGCGCGCCTCGCCGGCGCCGAGCTGAAGCGCTACGTGCACGCCGACGTCGCGAGCGCGCGTCGCCAGCTCGGAAGCCGCGCCGACGCGGGCGCGCTGCTCGCGACCGACGGCGTGTTCAGCATGGACGGCGACGCCGCGCCGCTCGCCGCGCTCGCCGCGCTGTGCCGGGACGAGCGCGCGCTGTTGATGGTCGACGACGCACACGGGCTCGGCGTGCTCGGCGCGGACGGCGCCGGCAGCGTCGCCGCGGCCGGGCTCGCGGCCGACGACGCGCCGGTGCTGATGGCGACGCTCGGCAAGGCGCTCGGTGTCGCCGGCGCGTTCGTCGCCGGCCGCGCGACGCTCGTCGACGGCCTCGTGCAGCGCGCGCGCAGCTACGTCTACACGACCGCGATGCCGCCGCCGCTCGCCGCCGCCGCGCGCGCCGCGATCGACGTCGCGCGCTTCGAAGGCTGGCGGCGCGAGCGCGTCGCGCGGCTCGTCGCGCATTTCCGCCACGGCGCGGCCGCGCGTGGCATCGCGCTGCTCGATTCGGCGACGCCGATCCAGCCGGTGCCGGTCGGCGCGAGCGCGGCCGCGCTGGCCGCCTCGGCGCGGCTCGAGGCGCTCGGCTTCTACGTGCCGGCGATCCGGCCGCCGACCGTGCCGGAAGGGCGCGCGCGGCTGCGCGTGACGCTGTCGGCCGCGCACGACGAGCGCGCGGTCGACGCGCTGCTCGACGCGCTCGCGCGTGCGCTCGCCGTCGCGACGGAGCCGAGCTGACGTGCACGTCGACGTCCACGGCGACGGGCCGGATCTGGTGCTGATCCACGGCTGGGCGATGCACGGTGGCGTGTTCGCGCCGCTCGTCGAACGGCTCGCGCCGCGCTTCCGCGTGCACGCGGTCGACCTGCCCGGTCACGGCCGCGGCCGCGGTGAAGCGCGGCTCGACCTCGCCGACGCGGCGCGGCGCATCGCCGGCGCGACGCCGCGCGCGCTCTGGGTCGGCTGGTCGCTCGGCGGCCTGGTCGCGCTC
>DASWOS010000304.1:0-5138 GCA_036398645.1 Dokdonella sp.
CTCGCCGGCGAGCTGCCGAACCGCGCGAAGCTCGTGCTGATCGCCGCGCCGCACAGCTCGTGGTGGGACGGCGTGTGGGGACTGCTGTTCAAGATCGCGCTCGGCGCGGACATCGCGTTCATGGCCAAGCGCGAGCTGTTCCGCGGTCCGCTCGGCTGGGTGTTGCGCCGGCTCGGCGGCATCCCGATCGAGCGCTCGGCGACGCACGGCGTCGTCGAGCAGATCGCCGACCGCCTGCGCGCGGCGCCGCGCCTGTGGATCGGCATCACGCCGGAAGGCACGCGCCGGCACGTCAACCGCTGGAAGAGCGGGTTCTGGCACATCGCGCGTGCGGCCGGCGTGCCGATCCTGCCGATCGCGTTCGACTACCCGTCGCGCACGATCACGATCGGTCCGCTGTTCGAGCCGAGCACGAACCTCGTCGCGGACCTCGCCGCGCTGCGCGCGTTCTACGCGCCGTTTCACGGCCGCCACCGCGGCATCGACTGAATCAGCCGCGCCGCAGCGCGCCGGCCGACGCGCTCGCGAGCAGCCACGCGAGCGCCGCGCCGACGACGAGATGGCCCTGCTTCGCGGTGTCGGCGAGGCCGTCGCCGAGCAGCGTGACCGCGAGCGTCGCCGCCATCGCGACGACGGTCAGCACCGCATGTTCGAGCGCGCGCGCTCCGCCGCGGACGCCACGCCGCGCGAGGAGTGCGACCAGCGCGAGCAGCGGCAGCGCGAGCACGCCGAGTTGCAGCGGCGGCCACGCGTGCAGCACGTGGCCGAGGCTCGCCTGCACGGGCGCGATCGCGGCGAAGGCGCCGCCCTCGACCTGGCCGAGATTCTTCGCGATCCACGGATCGAGCGCGCGCACGCCGCTCGCGGCGAGGCCGAGCGCGATCGACGGATGCCGCAGCAGCACGCCGAGCTCGGCGCCGCGCGTGAAGCCGGCGAAGCCGCGGCAGACGTGCTCGGGCAGGTCCGGCAGCTCCCAGGCGTGGCGGCCGGCGTAGATCGCGCAATCCGGGTCGATGCGCAGCTCCTCGAGCAGCGCGCGCGGATCGTCCGCGAACGGCACGAGCGCGGTGAACACGACGTCGGCACGGTTGTACTGGTCGATCGCATCCATCATCGCGCCGTCGCGATGCAGCTGCGCGAACTGGAACCAGCAACCGGCCGCCGCGCCGACGCCGAGCGCGATGCCGCGCCAGCCGAAGCGTCCGCGCGCACGCTCGAGCACGATCAGCGCGGCGGCCAGCGCGAGCGGCAGCGCGAGATGCTGGATCTTGCTCGCCGCGAGCGCGAACGCGGCCGCGGCGACGAACGCGAAGCGGTGCCGCGCGCGCGGCGCGTCGCGCCAGAGCAGCACGCCGCCGAGCAGCGCGTACGCCGCGAGCAGCGCGGTCCATTCGGCATAGAACGTGTTCAAGTACAGCGTGTTTCCGGGATCGGCGAAGAACAGTGGCAGCAGCGCCGCGTTCGCGAGCGCGGCGCGCCGGTCGCCGCGGCGCAGCCAGGCGCGCGACAGCGCGATCGACACCGCGAGCAGCGCGAGCCAGCGCAGCGCGCCGACCCAACGCACGTCGTGCCGGTCGCCGGCGCCGGCGGCTTCGCCGAGCGTCCAGACCAGCGCGGTCGCGCCGGTGAACGCGAGCTCGCTCGACCAGTAGCACATCGGATCGCCCGTCGCGACGAAGCGGAACTTCGCGAACGGCGCCTGCGGGCTGTTCTGCTGCGGCGGCACCTCGGCCGGGCGATCCGGATAGAAATGGAAGCAGCTCGTGTAGCGCGTCTGGTCGTAGCTGTTCGCGTACGCGTACAGCGGCACGTGCGCCCACAGCGCGAACGCGCGCAGCGTGCCGGCGAGCCAGAGCGCCGCGAGCACGGCGAGCACGGCGCGCGAATGCCGCGGCGGCGACGCGTTCACGCCGGCCGCTCCGCGGGCGGCGGCGCCGGCGCGATGCGCGCGGCGAGCGCGGCGAGCGGCACGCCGAGGCTCGCGAGCGAGAAATCGACGGCGAGATGCGCGTGCTTGGCGAGCTCGACGTCGCCGTCGCCGAACAGCGCGGTCAGCGCGACCGCCGACGATCCGCTCGCGCAGGTCAGCGCGAACGCGCGCGCGGACGTCGGCGCGCGCGCCGCGGCGGCGCCGGCGAGCACGAGCCACGGCAGCAGCAGCAGCGCGAGCGCGAGCGCCGGACGCGCGCCGAACGCGGCGCCGAGGCTCGGTATCGTGCTCGGCAGCGGCGCGTAGTGGCCGCCTTCGACCTGGCCGAGGCCGGGGATCCACGGCAGCAGCAGGCGCGGCACGTGCGCGAGCGCGCGCGCGAGCGCCGGCGGATCGGACACGAGCAGCCACCAGAGCTCCGCGCGCGACCAGCGGTCCGCGTGCGTGCAGGTCTGCTCGACCGGGCCCGGCATCGCATAGACGCTGCGGCCGGCGTACGCGACGCAGGCGGGCTCCAGACCGAGCCGCGCGACGACGCGCGCGCGGTCGTCGCTCTCCGGCAGCAGCACCGTCAGCAGGAAGTCGGCGCGATTGACGACGCCGATGCTGTGCGCCATCCGCGTCGCGTGCTGCATGCCGGCGAGCTGCAGCGGCAGCCCGACCAGCCCGCCGGCGACGACCGCGAACGCGACGCGGCGCGCGGCGGCGCCGGCGGCGAACAGCGCGCCGCCGAGCAGCAGCGGCAGCACGAGATGCTGGAACTTCGCCGTCGCGAGCAGCGCCGCGCCGAGCGCGGCGACGCCGAGCGCGACGCGCGTCGGCCGCACCAGCGCGACCGCGATGCCGCTGATGCAGACGAGGGCCGCGAACGCGGCCGCGGCCTCGGCGTAGAACGTCGGCAGGTAGAGCAGATTCGCCGGATCCATCGCGACCAGCGCGAACAGCGCGAGGTACGCGAGCGCGTGGCCAGCGCGGCGTTCGCGCAGAAACGCGCAGGTCGCCCAGGCCGCGACGAGCCACCAGCCGAGCAGGCGCCATTCGCCGAGCCGGCGTATCGAGTGCACCGCGCGCGCGCCGAGCGCCTCGCCGAGTCGCCACGCGAGCGCGACCGGCGCGGTGAAGACCAGGTCCGAGGTCCAGACGCAGGTGCCGGCCGGCAGCGGCTGGAACGCGTAGCGCGCGAGCGGCGCCTGCGGATTGCCGCGATCCGGCGGCACGCCGGGCCGCCACGGCGCGAGGTCGAGGCACGAGGAGTAGCGGATCTGGTCGTAGTTGTTCGCCAGCGCGAGCAGCGGATCGTGGCCGACCAGCGCGAGCCCGCGCACCATGGCGATCAGCGCGAGCAGGCTGAGCAGCAGGCGGAGCCGGAGCGGGGAACGCACGGGCGGGGACATTGCGGCGTCGCGAGGGGACCGCGCCGGAGTGTACGGGCGGCATCGCTCCGGCCTCAATCGCGCCGTTTCCGACGACTGCGTCACACGGCGTCCGCGACGCGTGCACGGCGGCACCCGCGACCGCGTTCCGGCCGGCGCGGGGGCGGAGGTGTAGGATGCGATCGCGTCGCGGGACATCCGCCGGAGGGGAAGATGAGAACGCGTCTGGGCCATTACGACATCGTCGCCGAGCTCGGCCGCGGCGGCATGGGCGTCGTCTACAAGGGCTACGAGGCGTCGCTGAATCGCTACGTCGCGATCAAGGTGCTGGCCGAGTCGCTCGCGCACGACGATGCGATCAAGGAGCGCTTCCTGCGCGAGGCGCGCAGCATGGCCGCGCTGAACGACGCGCACATCATCCAGATCTACTTCATCGGCGAAGACGACGGCCAGACCTACTTCGTCATGGAGTTCGTCGAGGGCGAGTCGCTCGGCTCGATGCTGAAGCGCGAGGGCCGGCTCAGCGTCGAACAGTCGGCGAAGGTGATCCAGCAGACCGCGCTCGGCCTCGCGACCGCGCACGACCGCGGCGTCGTGCATCGCGACATCAAGCCCGGCAACCTGATGATCACGAGCCGCGGCACGGTCAAGATCGCGGACTTCGGCATCGCGCTGTCGAACCACGACCTCTCGAAGAAGCTGACCACGACCGGCGAGTTCGTCGGCACGCCGGGCTATCTTTCGCCGGAGGTCTGCCTCGGCAAGCCGGTCGACCAGCGCTCGGACATCTTCTCGCTCGGCATCGTGCTGTTCGAGATGCTGACCGGCAAGATGCCGTTCAACGACGAGTCGCCGCTCGGGCTGATGCTCGAGGTCGTGCGCGCGGAGATCCCGGACGTGCGCGCGCTGAACGCGGACGTCGACGCGCAGATCGCCGGCGTGCTCACGAAGATGATCGCGAAGGACCCGGCCGAACGCTACGCGGATTGCCACGCGCTCGTCGCCGACCTCGAGCGGCATCCGCTCGTCGCGAAGGGCGGCCCGATCACCGCGCGTGCGAAGCTGTCGCCGGCCGCGGCGACGCTGATCGGGCAGAAGACGCCGATCTCGGGTCAGGCGACGCTGCCGAGCACGCCGACCGCGCCGCTCGCCGCGAACACGCGGATCACGCCGCCCGCGCAGCCGGCGCCGCCGCCGCTCGCGACCGCTCCGGCGCACCGCTCCGTGCTCGAGCGCCCGAGCGCGGCCGGCGCGCCGCGGCGCTCCGCACTGCCGTGGGCGATCGCCGCGCTCGTGCTGCTCGGCCTCGCCGGTGGCGCGTACGCGTATCGCGGCCGCATCGCCGGAGTCGGCGCCGCGTTCGCGCCGACCGATGCGTCCGCGCAGGCGCGCACGGCCGACGCGTCGTCGGACGCCGCCGACGCGGCGCGTTCGGCGAGCGACTCGATCCGCGCGTCGATCGTGCATTCGGACGCGACGCCACCGCCGCCGGCGCCGCCGGCCCAGGCCGACGCGGTCGCCGACAGCGCACCGGCGCGGACCGCCAAGGACGCGACTGCGGATGCCGTACCGGCGAACGACGCCGCGGTCGGCGCGGCGGCCGCGATTCCGGCGCCGCCAGCGGACCGCGCGCTCGCCGCTGCCGCGCCGGCCGGCGCCGGCGGTGCGGCGGACGCGGACGCCGCGGGTGCGGGCGCGGCCGAGGCCGCGCCGCAGGCCGTGCGCGACGCGGACGCCGCGCCGGCGACGCCGGCACGCGCACCGGCCGACGCGACGCACGTCGCGACCGCGCCGCGGCCGGCGCCGCCGCCGAAGCCGCACGTGCCGACCGTCGC
>DASWOS010000305.1:0-3631 GCA_036398645.1 Dokdonella sp.
CGGCGTCGACCTCGCGGCGCTGACCGAGGCGCTGCGCGACGAGTTCGGCCGCGAATGCCTGCCGATCAACCTGCCGGCCGACGGCGGCCGCGCGGTCGTCGACTGCTTCTTCGCGCCGAGCGGTGCCGCGGACTTCTCGTCGGTCGCGGCCGCGCACCAGCAGATCATCGACCAGGTCGTCGAGATCAACGAGAGCGTCATGGGCCGCTATCTCGACGCCGGCGAATCGGGCCTGTCCGGCCGCGAGCTGCACGACGCGTTCGAGCAGTGCCTGCGCGAAGGCCATCTCGTGCCGATCTGCTTCGTCTCGGCGCGCTCCGGCACCGGCGTGCGCGAGCTGCTCGAGCTCGCGGCGAAGCTGCTGCCGAACCCGGCCGAAGGCAACCCGCCGGCGTTCGTCAAGGGCACCGGCGCGGGCGCGCAGCCGATCGTCGCGCGGCCCGATCCGTCGGCGCACGTGATCGCCGACGTGTTCAAGATCGTCAACGATCCGTTCGTCGGCAAGCTCAGCGTGTTCCGCGTCTATCAGGGCACCGTGCGCAAGGACACGCAGCTGTTCGTCGACGACGGCCGCAAGCCGTTCAAGGTCGGACATCTGTTCAAGCTCGAGGGCAAGGACCACGTCGAGATCGAGCGGGCGATCCCCGGCGACGTCGCCGCGGTCGCGAAGGTCGAGGAGATCCATTTCGACGCGGTGCTGCACGACTCGCACGACGAGGATCAGATCCACCTGCAGCCGCTCGACTTCCCCGCGCCGATGTTCGGCCTCGCCGTCGAGCCGGCGCACAAGGGTCAGGAGCAGAAGCTCGCGACCGCACTCGCGCGGCTCGCCGAGGAAGACCCGTGCTTCCGCGTCGAGCACGCGAAGGAGCTCAACGAGACGATCGTGCGCGGCCTCTCGGACCTGCACCTGAAGCTGATGCTCGAGCGCGTGCGCGAGCGCTACGGCGTCGACGTGGCGACGCGGCCGCCGCGCATCGCGTACCGCGAGACCGTCGCGGCGGCAGCCGAGGGCCACCACCGCCACAAGAAGCAGACCGGCGGCGCCGGCCAGTTCGGCGAGGTGTTCCTGCGCGTCGAGCCGCTGCCGCGCGGCCGCGGCTTCGAGTTCCTCGACGAGGTCAAGGGCGGCACGATCCCGGGTCAGTTCATCCCGGCCGTCGAAAAGGGCGTGCGCCAGGTGCTCGAGCACGGCGCGATCGCCGGCTACCCGTTGCAGGACGTGCGCGTCGTCGTCTACGACGGCAAGTACCATCCGGTCGACTCGAAGGAGGTCGCGTTCGTCGCCGCCGGCCGCAAGGCGTTCCTCGACGCGATCGCGAAGGCGAGGCCGCAGGTGCTCGAGCCGATCGTGAACCTCGACGTGACCGTGCCCGACGCGCACATCGGCGACGTGACCGGCGGGCTCGCCTCGAAGCGCGCGCGCATCGCCGGCACCGACGCGGCGCGCGGCGGCGAGATCGTCGTCAAGGCGCAGGTGCCGCTCGCCGAGCTCGTCGACTATCAGACCGAGCTGCGCGCGATGACCGGCGGCCAGGGCCGCTACGCGATCGAGTTCAGCCACTACGAGCCGGTGCCGGCGCCGGTGCAGAAGCAGCTGAGCGACGCGTACAAGCCGCGCGCGGAAGACGAGTGACGGGGTCGGGTCCGCGACGGGCCGCGCCGCCGTCGGCACGCCGAGAGCGCGAACGTCGGCCGTTCGCGGCCGCGATGCAGCGCGCCCGGCGGCGGGGAATCCGGGCTGCGCGCACGCCGCCGACGGCGAGCCGTCAGCGCCCTTGCAACGTCAGTGTCGTCACGGTCTTCGTGCGATTGTTCAGGCCGAAGCCGGAGAACGTCTCCTCGCGGCTGCGCGAGACCGCGACGAGGCGCGCGCCGACGGCTTCGTAGCGCGCCTCCTCGACGAGGCTGCCCTCGAAGCCGATCAGGAACTTGCGGCCGTCGAACGTCGCGCGCTCCTCGGCGGCGAGCGGCACGCCGCTCGCATCGAGCCAGAGCTTCAGATGCGCGTCGAAATGCTTCAACGCGTCGCGCCCCTCGCGGTCGAGCCGCGCCGGCAGATCGAGTACGAGCAGCTGCGCCGGCGCGCCGGCGTGCGTGTCCGCGCGGCTCTCCTTCAGCGTCGCACCGTCGAGCAGGCGCAGCAGCGCCGACGCCACGTTCGTCAGCGCGGCGACGTTCGCCGGCGTGGCCTTGTCGAGCGCGTCGCCGAGCGGCGTCGTCATCTCGGGGTCCTTCGCGCGCGCCTCGGCCTCGCGCGCGGCGCGCGCGAGCAGATCGCGGTCGAAGCCGAGCCGGAGCCCGCGCGGCCCGTCCTCGACGTCGACGCGGATGCGCCCGTCGGCGGTCTTGGCCGCGTCGCCGGCGCCGACGCGGCTGTCGCAACGCAGGTCGAGCGTCGCCGCGAGCGCGCCGTCGGCGCCGAATCCGGCCAGCTTCGCGCGGAGGTCGGTCAACGCGTCCGCGTGCGCCGCGGCGAAGCCGAGGCAGCCGAGCAGTCCGACGACGAGTCTTCCGAGCATGCCGCGCTCCCGCTTGCGAAGCTGCGCCCGAGTCTCGCATGCCGTGCGTCAAGCGCCGTCGGCCGGCGGTAAAGGACTGCAAGCGTCGAGCGCGGCGGCGCGCCGACGGCGCGTCAGTCCGGCGCGACCGCGACCGCACGTGCGTTCGCGCGCGGCGCGACGCGGTACGAGCCGACGAAGATGCCGAGCAGCGACAACGCGACGCCGATCCAGTCGGTCGCGCGCGTCGGCCGCGCGAACAGCACGACGTCGAACACGAACGACAGCGCCGGCTGCAGCAGCAGGAGCAGGCCGATCAGCGAAGCCGGCAGCCGCGGCATCGCGCGCGTCAGCAACACCCAGCCGAACACCTGGCCGAAGAACGCGAGGCCGATCAGCGCCGCGGCACTGCGCGGGTCCGGAATCACGAGGCGCTCGCCGCCGAACCCCGCGGCCGCGCCGAGCACGAGCGCCGACAGCAGCGAGCAGACGCAGAGCAGCTGCGCCGGCGCGAGCCGCACGTGGCCGGCGCGCTGCGCGTGCCGCAGCGACAGCATGAAGACCGCGTAGGCGACGCCGGTCGCGAAGCCGAGCACGACGCCGAGCCGGTATCTCGCGCCGACCTGCGCCCAGTCGAGGCCGACCAGCAGGTACAGGCCGACCAGCGCGAGCGCGAGGCCGAGCAGGAAGCGCGCGCCGAGCCGCTCGCGGTACAGCACGAAGCCGGCCAGCGCCATCAGGAACACCTGGAAGTTGCCGAGCAGCGTCGCCAGCCCGGGACCGACGTACAGGATGCTGCGATGCCAGACGATCAGATCGACCGCGAACGCGAGCGCCGGCAGCAGCAGCCAGCCGAGATCGGCGCGGCGCACGTGGCGCCAGCGGCCGAGCGCGACGAGGCCGGCGAGCAGCATCAGCCCGCCGAACGCCATGCGGTAGAACGCCGACACGGTCGGACCGACGCCGGCGACCTTGACGAACAGGCTCGTCGTGCTGATCGCGGCGGCGCCGACGATCATCTCGAGCAGCGCCGCGCGCGGCGTCCCGGTGCCGGCGGCCATCAGCGCGGCGCGTCCGCCGTCGCGCGCCGCGGCGCAACGCCGCGCCGGTCGGCACGCGCGGCGCTCATT
>DASWOS010000306.1:0-4105 GCA_036398645.1 Dokdonella sp.
GTCGGCGCCGGCGCGGCGGATGCTCGTCAACGCCTCGATCACGCAGCGGCGCTCGTCGAGCCAGCCGTTGCCGATCGCGGCCTTCAGCATCGCGTATTCGCCGCTGACCTGGTACGCGAACGTCGGCACGCCGAAGCGGTCCTTCACGCGGCGCACGATGTCGAGGTACGGCAGCGCCGGCTTGACCATGATCATGTCGGCGCCCTCGTCGAGATCGAGCGCGACCTCGCGCAGCGCCTCGTCGGAGTTCGCCGGATCCATCTGATACGTCGACTTGTCGCCCTTGCCGAGGTTGCCGGCCGAGCCGACCGCGTCGCGGAACGGGCCGTAGAACGCGGACGCGTACTTCGCCGAGTACGCGAGGATGCGCGCGTGCACGTGCCCGGCCTGCTCGAGCGCGGCGCGGATCGCGCCGACGCGGCCGTCCATCATGTCCGACGGCGCGACGACGTCGGCGCCGGCCTCGGCGTGCGAGACCGCCTGCTTGACCAGCGCCTCGACCGTCGCGTCGTTGACGACGTAGCCGGTCTCGTCGATCAAGCCGTCCTGCCCGTGCGTCGTGAACGGATCCAGCGCGACGTCGGTGACGACGCCGAGCTCCGGGAACTCGCGCTTCAGCGCGCGTACGGCGCGCTGCGCGAGTCCGTCCGGGTTCCACGCCTCGCGCGCGTCGAGGCTCTTCGCCTCCGGCGGCGTGACCGGAAACAGCGCGAGCGCCGGCACGCCGAGCCGCGCCGCCTCGGCCGCGACGCGCAGCAGTTCGTCGATCGACAGGCGCTCGACGCCGGGCATCGACGGCACCGGCTCGCGCACGCGTTCGCCGTCGCGCACGAACACCGGCAGGATCAGGTCCGACGCGGTCAAGTCGGTCTCGCGCATCAGCGCGCGCGAGAACGCGTCGCGGCGCATGCGGCGCAGGCGGATCGGTGGGTAGGGCATCGGCATCGGCGATCGGACGGAGTCGACCGCGTATCGTACTCGTCCGCCTCGACCGACGGCGCGGCGCGATGTCGCGTGCGCCGCGGCGTGGTCCGCGTCTCGCGGCCGCGACAGGCCGATCCCGCGTGCGCGCGCGAATTTCGCGCTCACGGCTCGCGTCCGCGACGCCCGTCACCACCCCACCCAGGGTCGAGCTTCGCCGGCGCCGTGCCGTCGCGGCGTCCGCTGCCGGCGCGTAACGCGAAAAAAAGCGCCGCGGCGCCGCTTCCGTTCCGGCTGCCGTGCACGCGCTCCGTCGCGTCGCCGCGATCCATGCGCACTCGCTGCCGCCGTGCCGCTACATAGATGTTCAGCTTTCGTTATCACGGCGACCGTGATACTGTTAAAGCCACGTTATATTTCTCGGGCCGACATTGAGGCCCCACTTAAGCTTCTTAGTACAATTCGCTGTCCCTAAAAGAAAATAACGAAAATGCTGTCCCCGCTTACCGTTGCTGCCCTCTGCGCCCTGGCTCTGCTGGTGCTCGCCTCGATCCGCCGTATTCCGGAAGGCCAGGCGTACACGCTGCGCCGCGTCGACGGGCAGACGCGCGTCGTCGGCTCCGGCACGCACCTCGTCGTACCGCTCGTCGAGCGCATCGCGCACAAGATCAGCCTCGCCGGCGCGTCGGTGCCGGTCGACGGGCTGCAGCGTGCGGACCAGCGCTACCGCGGCGTCGTCTATTTCCAGGTGCTCGATCCGGTCCGGGCGGACGGCGTCATCGACGACGTCGACGACCTGCTGCGCGCGAAGACGCGCCAGCTGTTCGCGGCCGCGGAGATGCCGGATGCGGCCGATGCGCGGCGCTCGTGGCTGAAGCAGGCGCTGAACGCGGACCTGCGCGAGCGCGGCCTGCTGGTCGCGCGCGTCGACCTCAACGCACGCGCCTGACGCGGCGACGCGGCGTGGCGTTCCGGCGCCGCCGCGCCGATACTGGCGCGCCCGGCCACGCCCGTTGCGATGCCCCACCTCGATCCGCTCCAGCCGCGCCTCGACGCCGGCCTCGCCGCTCTCGGACTCTCGCTCGCGCCGGCGGCCGTCGAGCAGCTGCTCGCGTACCTCGAGCTGCTGCGGCGCTGGAACGCCGCGTACAACTTGAGCGCGGTGCGCGATCCGGCCGAGATGGTCACGCGCCACCTGCTCGATTCGCTCGCGGTCGCGCCGTACGTGTCCGGCGCGACGCTCGCCGACGTCGGCAGCGGCGCCGGCCTTCCGGGCCTGCCGCTCGCGATCGCGGCGCCGGATCGCCGCGTCGTGCTGATCGACTCGAACGGCAAGAAGGCGCGCTTCCTGCGCGCGGTCGTGCGCGAGCTGAAGCTCGGCAACGCCGAGGTCGTCGAAGGCCGCGTCGAAGCGGTCCGCCGCACGTTCGCCTGCGTGACCGCGCGCGCGTTCGCCGGCCTCGCCGAGATGCTCGCGCTCGGCGGCCATCTGCTCGCCGAGGACGGCACCTGGCTCGCGTTGAAGGGCCGCGTCGCCGAGGCCGAGCTCGCCGCGGTGCCGGCCGGCTTCCGCATCGACGCGGTCGCGCCGCTCGCGGTGCCCGGTTTGGACGCGGAGCGCCGCGTCGTGATAATCAGGCGCACCCGGACCGGAGCCGGATCGACCGAGCAGGGAACCGCAGCACGGCCATGACGCGCATCATCGCGATTGCGAACCAGAAGGGCGGCGTCGGCAAGACGACGACCGCGGTGAACCTCGCCGCCGCGCTCGCCGAGACGCGGCGCAAGGTGCTGCTGATCGATTTCGATCCGCAGGGCAACGCGACGATGGCGTCGGGCATCGACAAGCGCAGCGCGAAGCCGAACGGCTGCGAGGTGCTGCTCGAGGAGGCCGAGATCGGCGCCGTGATCCGCCCGACCGAGGCCGGCTTCGATCTGTTGCCCGGCAACGGCGACCTGACCGCGGCGGAGCTGAAGCTGATGGACGCGCTCGCGCGCGAGTCACGGCTTAAGGAGCAGCTCGCCAAGCTCGGCGACCGCTACCAGACGATCCTGATCGACTGCCCGCCGACGCTGCATCTGCTGACGATCAACGCGCTGACCGCGGCGCACGGCGTGCTGATTCCGGTGCAGTGCGAATACTTCGCGCTCGAAGGCTTGTCGAGCCTGCTCGACACGATCAAGGCGGTGCGGCTCCGGCTGAATCCGGCGCTCGAGGTCGAGGGCCTGCTGCGCACGATGTACGACGTGCGCAACAATCTCGGCAACGAGGTCTCGCTGCAGCTGACCAAGCACTTCGGCGACAAGGTGCTGCGCTCGATCATTCCGCGCAACGTCCGCCTCGCCGAGGCGCCGAGCCACGGCAAGCCGATCAATCTCTACGATCGCGAGTCGCGCGGCGCGATCGCGTATCTCGGCCTCGCCGGCGAGATGCTGCGCCGCGAGCGCACGCCGGCCGTCGCGGCCGCACCGAACTAGGATTCCCACGAATGGCAGCGAAGAAACGCGGACTCGGGCTCGGTCGCGGGCTCGACGCCCTGCTCGGCGGCGCCGAGACGGAGCCGGCCGCGGCCCTCGAGGCCGAAGGCGAGCTGCGCACGCTCGCGGTCGAGCGCATCCAGCCCGGCCGCTATCAGCCGCGTCAGAGCATCGATCCGGAGCGGCTCGACGAGCTCGCCGCCTCGATCAAGGCGCAGGGCCTGATCCAGCCGGTCGTCGTCCGCGCGATCGCGGCCGATCGCTACGAGCTGATCGCCGGCGAGCGCCGCTGGCGCGCGGCGCAGAAGGCTGGCTTGACCGAGATCCCGGCCTTGGTCAAGGACGTGCCGGACCAGGCCGTGGTCGCGATGGCGCTGATCGAGAACATCCAGCGCGAGGATCTCGGTCCGCTCGAGGAGGCGCAGGCGCTGGCCCGGCTCATCGACGAATTCGGCCTGACCCATCAGCAGACCGCCGACGCGGTCGGCCGTTCGCGCGCGGCCGTGTCGAACCTGCTGCGCCTGCTCGAGCTGCCGGACGAGATCAAGCGGCTGCTCGACGAGCGCAAGCTCGACATGGGTCACGCGCGCGCGCTCGCGACGCTGCCGAGGACGCAGGCCGTCGCGCTCGCGCTCGTCGCGGCCGCGAGCGGCTGGTCCGTGCGCGAGCTCGAGGACGCCGCGCGCCGCGGTGCGGAGGCGCCGCG
>DASWOS010000307.1:0-12381 GCA_036398645.1 Dokdonella sp.
ATCAATGGAGCGAGGTCACGCTCGCCGACACCTCGTCGTCGCGCACGGTGCTGCCGCTCGCGGACGATCCGGAGTACCGCTTCGACGTCGAGGCCGGACAGATCACCTACGCCGGCGATCTCGTCGTGCGCCCGGCCGGTCCGTTGCGCTCGGACGTGCGCATCTCGAATCGCTCGCTGCCGGTCATCGACGCGCTGCGCCGCGACTACGCCGGCGCGTACGCGCGCTATCCGTTCGCGTACAGCGGCTATTACCCCGATCCGTTCCCGGAGTTCTACCGGCGCGCGCTCGCCGAAGCGGCCGATGCTCCGCCCGATCCGGACGCCGCCGCGGCGCCGCCACCGTCCGCCGCTGCCGCTGCCGGCCGAAGTCCTGTGGGCCCCGCAGCGCGTCGAAGCGGTCGCACTGAGCCGGGACGGCGCGTTCGTCGCCGAGGTCGTCCACGAGACCGCCGAGCGCTGGTCGCTGCAACTGATCGACATCGCCGCGGCGAGCAGCCAGATCCTCGCGCAATCGGCGTTCGGGTTCGGATCGATCGAGTGGAAGAACGATCACGTGCTGCTGGCGAACCTGCCGAGCGTCGCTGGCGACCAGTTGCATTCGTTCCTGGTCGGCGCGCGCGCCGGAGCGGTTCGCGCGGTGGAGCATTTCGAAGGTCCGGCCGGCGGGCGCCTCATCGATGCGCTACCGGATTCATCGACGCACGTCCTCTACGAGCAGCGCGACCGGCACGGCACGCTCGTCGTGCACGCGCTCGACGTGACCAGCCGACGCGGCATGCAGATCTTCGAGCACATGATCACGTCGGACCGCCTGAACAAGGGCGTCGACGGCGAGCTCGGCTGGTACACCGACGGTCACGGCCGCTTGCGCGCGGCTCTCGCGCAGCGCGGCGACGACGTCGTCCTGATGTACGGCCAGGACGGACGGTTCCGCGAGGTGTGGCGGCTGTCCGGAGAGAACGACTTCGACGCGCTGGAGCTCTCCTACGACGGCGACGTCATCTACGGGCTCACCGACGCCGGCCGCGCGCAGCGCGACTTCGTCGTGTACGACCCCGCGCAAGGCCGAGTGACGCAGACGCTGTACAGCAAGCCGGGCGTCGACGTCGTCGCGGTACTGTTCGACGACCACCGCCGGCCGATCGGCGTGCGCTACTACGAGGAAGGTCGCCTCGTCAGCGAGTACTTCGACGCACGGAACCGCCGCGTCGACGCGCTGTTGAAGAACGCATTTCCGAGCCGGACGGTCGCCGTCGTCGACCGCGACCGCGCCGGCGACCGCATGCTCCTCTGGGTCGACGCGAGCGATCAGGCGCCGCGTCTGTACTACCTCGACGTCGCGCGCCGCGAGGCGCAGCTGCTCGAGCAGGCGTGGCCGGGTCTCGACGGCCGCACGTTCGTGCCGGCGCAGCTGCTGAAGCTCGAGAACGCCGCCGGCGCGCCGATGGACGCATTCGTCACGATTCCGGCCGGCTCCGCGCCACGCCCGCTCGTGGTGATGCCGCACGGCGGTCCGATCGGCGTCGCCGACGCGCTCCATTTCGATCCGGACGTGCAGTTCCTCGCCTCGCTCGGCTATGCCGTGCTGCAGGTCAACTTCCGTGGTTCCGACGGCTACGGCCGCGCGTTCCGCGAAGCCGGCCAGCATCAGTACGGCCGCGGCATCGAGGACGACCTCGATGCGGCGCTCACCGCCGTGCTGTCGCGGTTTCCGCTCGACGAACGCCGGATCTGCATCGTCGGCGCGAGCTACGGCGGCTATTCCGCGCTGTACTCGGCGATCCGCTGGCCGCAGCGGTTCCGCTGCGTGGTCTCGATCGCGGGGGTCACCGACCGCGCGCTGTTCTTCACGGCGAGCGACGGCGGCCGCACGCGGCGTGGACGCGAAGCGCTCGAGCGCTGGATCGGCGATCCGCGCGCGGAGCTCGACGCGATGATCGCGACCTCGCCGCTGTATCAGTATCGCCGCTTGCGTACGCCGGTCATGCTCGTGCACGGCGAGGAGGACGCGCGTGTCGACTACGAGCACACGCGCCGGCTCGTGCGCATGCTGAACCTCGATCACTGCACGCCGGTCGTGCTGACGTTCCGGAACGAAGGGCACGGCTTCGACGACGTCAAGGATCTGCAGACCGAATGGACCGGCATCGCCGGCTTCCTGCGCCGATACCTCGATGGGGCGCCGGCCGCCGCGGCGGCGGCGACGGCGGCCGGGATCGCGACGAACGCCGGCCGGTGACGGGGCGGTTCGCGCGTCGCGCCGCGGCGGACGCGCTGCTCGCGGGCGCGGCGGCGCGGCCGCGCCCGCGAGCCGTTGCCGCCTTGCGCATTCGCCGCTGAAGCGGGCTCCTGCATTCGCGAGGTCCGGATGCGCGCTCCGTCCGCCGCGGCCGCATGCCGACGATGCGCCGTCGTCGGCGCAACGCTGCAGGAGCCGGCTTCAGCCGCGATCTGCTCGAACCGACCGCGGCGTTCGCGACGACGGCGCCCCCCGGACCGGCCGTCTTGCCGCAGCCGCGCCGAACGCCGCGCCCGGCGCAACGCGCCGCGGCGCGGCTTGACCCGCACGCCGGGCGGCCGCATCTTCGCTCGAGGCGCATTCCGGTCGGAATCCGGCATCCGCCGCAGCTTCGGAGGTGTTCGAGCGATGGCAACCGGTTGGGCCGGCGACGGCGCCGTGCAGGATCAGATCGACGCGACCGTGCAGGACGCGGTCACGCGTGCGCGCAGCCGCCTGCAGAACGGACCGGGGCTCGAGCACTGCGAGGAGTGCGACGCGCCGATTCCGGAGGCGCGGCGCAAGGCCGTGCCCGGCGTGCGGCTCTGCGTCGCGTGCCAGGATGCGCACGATCGCGAGGAAGCGACGTTCAGCGGCTACAACCGACGCGGCAGCAAGGACAGCCAGCTGCGCTGACCCGCGGCGCGGCGGCTGCGGCTGGCATCGTATCTGCATCTCCGCAGTCGAAGCCGCTCCGAGCCGCGGCCGACTCGACCCGTACCGATGTCACCCGGCCCGCTTGCGGGCGCCGGAGTCCGCCCGAGTGATCCGACTGCCGTCCCGATACGCGTCGCGTCGGCTGCGCGCCGGCGCGTTCCGGCTCGCCGCCGCGCTGCTGCTGTTGCTCGCCGCGCTGCCGGCACGCGCCGCCGATTACGCGCTCGCCGGCGCCTGGCGCGCGGCGGACGCCGACGAGCCCGCCGCGGCCGCGTCCGCCGACGACGCGCGCCTGCGTGGCTTCGATCCGGCGCGGCTGACGCCGTTCGCGGCGCCGTCCGGCGTCGCCTGGGTGCTGCTGCAACCGGCCGGCGGCGCCTGGCCCGACGGCGTCTCGGTGCTGCAGGTGACCGGCACCGGCCTGCAGACGTTGACGCTGTATCTGCCGGGCGCCGAGGCGCCGCGCGAGGCGCGGTTCGGCGTGACGGGCGCCGGCGCCTGGCCCGGCCACGGCCGCCTCGCATTTCCGATCGAGACGCCGCTGCCGCGCGGCGCGCCGATCCGCGTCCGCGTCGACGCGCGCGGCGTCGTGCCGTCGTCGCTGCGCTTCGCGCTGCAGCCGGCGGCGGACTACGTGCGCGCCGACGCGCGCTGGCTCGCGATCGCGAGCGCCTGTCTCGCGGTCATGCTCGCGATGGCGTTGACTGCGCTGTTCTTCGCGCTGCGGCTCGGCGACGCGACGTTCCTCTACTACGCCGCGTTCGTGTCGACGTACGCGTTCATCCTCGCATTGCAGGGCGGCTACGCGTTCGAGCCGCTCGGCTGGTCCGCGATCGCGGCGGCGCCGCGCGTCTGGGGCCGCGTCGTGACGACGGCCTCGATCGTGTTCGCGGTGCTGTTCCTGGTGCGCTTCGCGGATCTCTCGCGCTACGCGCCGCTCGCGCGGCGCGTGCTGTTCGGCTATGCGGCCGCGGTCGTCGTGCTCGCCGCGTCGATGCCGCTGCCCGGCGTCGACGCGCTCGGCCGCGCGCTGATCAATCCACTGCTGATCGCCGGCGGCCCGCTGCTGATCGGCGCCGGCCTCTGCGCGGCGTGGCGCGGCTCGCGCTACGCGCGGTTCTTCCTCGCCGGCTGGACGCCGCTGCTCGGCGTGACCGTGCTGAGCAGCCTGCAGCTCTACGGCATCGCGCCGGACTGGACCTGGTCCGACCAGGCCGAGCTGATGGCCGGCGCGTTCGAGGCGCTCGTGCTCTCGCTCGGTCTCGCCGATCGCGCGCTCGCGTTGCGGCGCGCGCACGAGCAGGCGCGGCGCCTCGCCTACCTCGATCCGTTGACCGGGCTCTACAACCGCCGCGGCTGGGGCGAGCGCCTGCTCGCGCTCGAGGAAGCGGCGCTGCGCGGCGGCGCGCCGCTGTCGGTGCTGTTCCTCGACATCGACCGCTTCAAGGCGCTGAACGACCGCCACGGCCACGAGGCCGGCGACGCGGCGCTGCGTCTGCTCGCGACGGTGATGCGCGCGGAGCTGCGCGAGAAGGATGCGATCGGCCGCTACGGCGGCGAGGAGTTCGTCGTCGCGCTGCCCGGCGCCGACGCGGAGCGCGCGCTGCAGCTCGGCGAGCGCATCCGCCGCCGCGTGCGCGAGTGTTCCGCGACCGAGCCGCCCGGCGTCGTCGCGACGGTCAGCATCGGCGTGGCGACGTTGCGTCCCGACGAAGGCATCGCGACGCTGCTGCGGCGCGCGGACCGCGCGATGTACGCGGCGAAGCAGGCCGGCCGCGACCGCGTCGTCGCGGCGGAGACGCTGCCGGAGAAGTGAGCGGCGCGCACGTCGGCGCCGGCGCGCTCACGGTCGCTCGCGGGCGGCGCCGAGCTGCGCCTCGAGCCGGTCGAGCAGCTCGCGCTGACCGTCGAGAATCTTGACGCGCGCTTCGGCGAGCGTGAACCACTCGGCGCGATCGACCTCGGGAAACGGCGTGCGCCGGCCGCTGCGCGGCGGCCATTCGAGTTCGAACGTGTTGCTGCGGAGCGCCGCGACGTCGAAGTCGCCTTCGAGCGCGAACGCCTCGACCCATTTGCCGCCGCGCTGGCGCACGCGGCCGAGCGGCGACAGCGCGCCGGCGGCGGTTGTGCCGAGCTCCTCGGCGAACTCGCGGCGCGCGGCGGCTTCGGCGGTCTCGCCCGCGGCGACGAGGCCCTTCGGGATCGACCAGGCGCCGTCGTCGCGGCCGCGCCAGAACGGACCGCCCGGGTGCACGAGCAGCACGCGCAGGCCGGCACGGTCGCGCCGGTAGAGCAGGATTCCGGCGCTCACGTTCGCCATGCCGCGCAGTGTCGCGGTGCGCGCGGCGCGGCGCAACGCGGCCGGCCGCGGCGCGCGGCCCGTGGCGACACGGCCGGCCGTGGCGGCGCGCGCCGCGGGGCGCGTCGCCGCACTGCGACGATTCGCCGCAGGATTCGCATCGCGCGCGGATGCGAACTTTGTGCCTTTTGCGTCCATCGCGGCATTTCGCGCGTCGCGTCGCGGCGTCGTTACGCCGACGATCATGCAGCCGCGGCTAGCCTCGACGTTCCGAACCGATGAAGGAGGCTACGCGATGCCGCCGATCGACGCGCGCTATGTCCTGACCGCCACCTGGCCGCTGCTCGTCGCGCTCGCGCTCGGCCTCGTCGTGCGGCGCACGCTGCTCGCGCTGGCGCGGCGCGCACGCGCGAACGCCGCGCAGCATCTGCGCGCGCGCGTGATCCAGGTCATCGCGTCGCCCGCGGCGATCGCGCTGCCGTTGTTCTTTCTCGATCTCGCGATCACCGCGACGCCGCTGCCGCCGGCGTGGACCGGACCGTTGCGCCACGCGATCGGCATCGCCGGGCTGCTCTGCCTGACCTGGCTCGCGGTGCGCGTCGTCGGCGCGGTCGAGCAGCGCATCCTGACCCAGCACCCGGTCGAAGTCGCCGACAACCTCTCCGCGCGCCGCGTGCAGACGCAGACGCGCGTGATCAGCCGCGTGCTGCAGGGCGGCTTCGTGCTGATCGGCGTCGCCTCCGCGCTGATGACGTTCCCGGCGATCCGCCAGCTCGGCGCGACGCTGCTCGCCTCGGCCGGCATCGTCGGTCTCGTCGCCGGCATCGCGGCGAAGCCGGTGTTCGGTAACCTGATCGCCGGACTGCAGATCGCGCTGACGCAGCCGATCCGGCTCGACGACGTCGTCATCGTCGAGGGCGAGTGGGGCCGCATCGAGGAGATCACGAGCGCCTACGTCGTCGTGCGCATCTGGGACGAGCGCCGCCTCGTCGTGCCGCTGCAATGGTTCATCGAGAACCCGTTCCAGAACTGGACGCGCACGAGCTCGCAGCTGCTCGGCACGACGTTCCTCCGGCTCGACTACCGCGCGCCGATCGACGCGATCCGCGACGAGCTGCGCCGCATCTGCGAGAGCGACCAGCGCTGGGACCGCCGCGTCTGCGTCGCGCAGGTCACCGACGCGGACGCGCGCACGATCGAGGTGCGCCTGCTCGTCAGCTCGAGCAACTCCGGCGACCTGTTCGATCTGCGCTGCGCGGTGCGCGAGCGCATGCTCGCGTTCCTGCAGCGCACGAGCCCGGAATCGCTGCCGCGCGTGCGTATGGACCTGGAGCGCCGCCCCGAGCGCGCGATCGCGCCGACGCACGCGCACGACGCGCGCGGCACGGTCGAGAAGACGAGCTCGCCCGGCGCCGAGGACGTCAACCATGCCGATCGGCAGGCGCAGGTGGCGCGCGCCGGCTGACGCGAACCGCGGCCGGCGGCGCGTCTGGCACGGACCGGCGCGACGCCCTACGATGGCGGCCCGCATCGCCGAGACGTCCCGATGACCGACGTGTTCCCCGACCGCCTCAGCGTCGATCCGCGCAGCCCGTACTACGACGCCGACCTGCTCGCGCGCGGCATCGGCATCCGCTTCAACGGCGAGGAGCGCAAGAACGTCGAGGAATACTGCATCAGCGAAGGCTGGATCCGCGTCGCCGCCGGCCACGCGCGCGACCGCCGTGGCCATCCGATGACGCTGAAGATCAACGGCGAGGTCGTGCCGTACTTCCTCGACGCGGCGGACGCCTAGGCGCGCGCCGATGGCCGCGCCGGGACGCGGCGCGCCGCGCGCGCTGGTCTGGTTTCGCGACGACCTGCGCCTCGACGACAACCCGGCGCTGCGTGGCGCGCTCGACGCCGGCTTCGCGCCGGTGCCGGTCTACGTGCACGCGCCGGCGGAGGAGGGCGCGTGGCGGCCCGGTGCCGCGTCGGACGCGTGGCGCCACCGCTCGCTCGCCGCGCTCGGCGCCGAGCTCGAACGGCGCGGCTCGCGGCTGCACCTCCTCGCCGGGCCGTCGCGGCGGACGTTGGCCGCAGCGGCCGCGGCCGTCGGCGCGCACGCCGTGTTCTGGAACCGCCGCTGGGAGCCGGCCGCGCGCCGCCGCGACGCGGCCGTCGCGCGCGCGCTCGCGCGCGCCGGCGTGCAGGTCGCCGAATCGAACGCGAGCTTGCTGTTCGAGCCGCCCGCGCTGGCGACGCAGGCCGGCACGCCGTATCGCGTGTTCACGCCGTTCTGGCGCGCGGCGCTCGCGCAGTGGCAATTGCCCGAGCCGTGGTCGGCGCCGCGCACGCTGCCGCCGCCGGGCGACGCGCCGCCGGCCACGCTGCCGCTCGCGGCGCTGCGGCTCGCGCCGGCGCGCGGTTGGGATGCCGGGTTCTGGAGCGAGTGGACGCCGGGCGAGCACGCTGCGCGCGCCGCGCTCGAACGCTTCGTCGGCGCGGCCGCGGTGCAGTACGCGCAGCAGCGCGACCGGCCGGACCGGCACGGCACCTCGCGGCTGTCGCCGCACCTGCATTTCGGCGAGATCGCACCGTGGCGCGTCGCGCGCGCGCTCGACGCGCTGCCGCGGGGCGCCGCCGACGCGTACCGCCGCCAGCTCGGCTGGCGCGAATTCGCGCACCACGTGCTGCATCACTTCCCGCACACCGCGGAAGCGAACTTCGACGCGCGCTTCGACGCGTTCCCGTGGGCCGACGCCGACGCGCAAGTGCTCGACGCGTGGCGCCGCGGCGAGACCGGCGTGCCGCTCGTCGACGCCGGCTTGCGCGAGCTCCGGGCGACCGGCTGGATGCACAATCGCGTGCGCATGGTCGCGGCGAGCTTCCTGACCAAGAACCTGCGCCTGCACTGGCTGCACGGCGCGCGCTGGTTCTGGGACACGCTCGTCGATGCGAACCTCGCCGACAACACGCTCGGCTGGCAGTGGGTCGCCGGCACCGGCGCCGACGCCGCGCCGTACGTGCGCGTGTTCAATCCGACGCTGCAGGCACGGCGCTACGATCCCGACGGCGCCTACGTCGCGCGCTGGATCACGCCGCTCCGCGCGCTGCCGCCGGCGCTGCGCCACGAGCCGTGGCTGGACGGCCGCGCCGCGGCGGCCGGCTATCCGCGTCCGCTCGTCGATCTCGCCGCGAGCCGTGCGGCGGCGCTCGCCGCGTTCGCGCGCTTCCGGCGCTGAGCGCGGCCGCTTCGCTCGTTCCGCGGCACAAACTGCACCGGATTCGCGACAGCCGCGCACGCCGTCTGTGCCGGTCCCGAAGCGCGCGTCCGGCGCCGCGTTCCCGCAGTTGTTTGCTGCGCCGCGCGCGTCCTACTCTCGGCGCTTTCGCGGAGCAGCCGATGAGCGACTTCGATCCGGTCCTCGACGAATGGCGCACGCGCGCGCTCTGCTTCGAGCACGCTCTGAACGGCTGCGTGCTCGGGCTCGCGCCGGCCGTGCGCCAGCTCGTCGTCGCGATCTTCGCGCGCGGCCACGTGCTGCTCGAAGGCAACGTCGGCGTCGGCAAGACGACGCTGCTGCGCGCGGCCGCGCGCGGGCTCGGCGGCCGCTACGAGCGCATCGAGGGCACGATCGACCTGATGCCGCAGGACCTGATCTATCACACGCACATCGACCGCGACGGCAAGCCGCGCGTCGATCCGGGGCCGCTGCTGACGCACGCCGACGCGCTGTCGGTGTTCTTCTTCAACGAGATCAACCGCGCGCGGCCGCAGGTGCATTCGCTGCTGCTGCGCGTGATGGCCGAGCGCAGCGTGACCGCGTTCAACACCGAGTACCGCTTCCCGTACCTGCAGGTGTTCGCCGACCGCAATCGCGTCGAGAAGGAGGAGACCTTCGAGCTGCCCGGCGCGGCGCGCGACCGTTTCCTGATGGAGATCGAGATCACGCCGGACGACGCGCCGGAGATCCACCGCCGGCTGACGTTCGACGCGCGCTTCCACGACACCGACGCGCTGATCGCGACGGTCGAGCCGGACCTGGTCGACCACGCCGCGCTGCCCGGCGTCGCCGCGGCGATCCAGTCCGCGGTGCGCTCCGGCGACGCGGTCGAGGCGTTCGTCGACCATCTGCGCCGCGCGACGCACCGGCCGACCGAGTACGGCATCGCGCTCGACGGCGTCGACATGGACGACCTGATCGCGACCGGCGCGAGTCCGCGCGGCATGAGCATGCTCGTGCGCGCGGCGAAGGTCGCCGCGTGGCTCGCCGGGCGCGCGGACCTGTCGCCGGAGGACCTGCGCGCGGTGTTCCACGAGGTCGTTGCGCACCGCGTGTTCTTCACGCCGGTCTACGAGCTGCAGCGCGGCCGGCTCGGCCGCGCGTTCTCCGACGCCGTGCTGCGCGCGGTACCGGCGCCGTAGCGGACGCCGTGATGACCGACGCGAGCGCCGTCTTCGTCGACTACCGCGCGCGCTGGAAGACCGGCGGGCTCAGGCCCGGCGCGTTCCGCGGCCATCACGCCGGCAGCGGCGATCACGTGCGTGCGAGCGTGCCGCTGCACGAGCGCGCCGATCCGCGCCGGCTCGACGTGCGCGCGACGCTGCGCGATCCGTTCGGCGGCGTCTGGGTGCGCGAGTTCGAGCAGAAGTCCGCGATCAAGGTGCTCGTGCTCGCCGACGTGTCGGCGTCGATGGGCTACGTCGGCCGCTGCGACAAGCTCGCCGAGCTCGCGCGCGCCGCGGTCGCGATCGCGCGCTCGGCCTGGCGCAACGGCGACGCGTTCGGCTTCTACGCCGCCGACGAGGCGCCGCGTGCGGAGCTGACGCTGCCCGCGCACGTCGCGCGCGGCGCCGGCGAATGGCTCGCGCAGCGGCTCGCCGCGTTCACGCCGTCCGGGCGCAGCGCGCGCGGCCTGCTCAGCGTGGTGCCGCAGCTGCCGCAGCGGCGCGCGCTCGTGTTCCTCGTCTCGGACTTCCACTGGCCGGCCGCCGATCTGCCGGAGCTGCTACGCCGGCTCGCGCATCACGCGGTGGTGCCGATCGTGCTGCGCGATCCGGCCGAGGCCGAGGCCGTGCGCCGACGCGGCATCGCGGTGCTGCGCGACCTCGAGACCGGCGCGCGCCGCTTCGTCTGGCTGCGGCCGCGCCTCGTCGACGCACTGCGCCGGCGCCAGCACGAGCGCGACGCGCGCCTGCGCGACGCGTGCCGCCAGGCCGGCTGCGCACCGTTCTTCGTGCACGGCCGCTTCGAGCCGGCGGCGCTGACGCGGCATTTCCTCGAGACGCCGGCATGAGCCGCGCGCGCGCCGCGCTGCTGCTCGCCGCGTTCGCCGCCGCGCATGCGGACGACGCCGACATCGGCGTGCACGCGCACGTGCGCGACACCGGCTACCTGCTCGGCGACCTCGTCGAGGAAACCGTCGAGCTCGCGCTGCCGCACGGCGCCGAGCTCGACGCGGGCTCGCTGCCGGCGCCGGGCCGCGTGCTGCCGTGGCTCGAGGTGCGCGATGCGCGCGCCGAGCCGCGCCGCGGCGACGCACAGATCGTGCGCGTCACGTACCAGGTGTTCGCCGAAGTCGAGCAGGTCACACGGCTCGCGATCCCGGCGTTCAAGCTCGGCCTGCGCGGCGACGGCACACGCAGCGTCGAGGTGCCGCCGCAGTCGTTCGTGCTGTCGCCGGCGCTGCCGGCCGCGCTGACCGACGAGGACCGCGAGCTGCGCCCGTCACCGCCGCCGGCGCCGCTGCCGCAGCGCGGCGCGCTGTTCGGCGCGCTCGGCGGACTGCTCGCCGCGTTCGCCTGTGCCGGCTGGCTGCTCTGGCGCTACGACCGACTGCCGTTCCTGCCGCGCTCGGCGGGACCGCTCGTGCGCGCGTGGCGGCGCTGGCGGCGCGCGCGCATGCTCGGCGACGCCGAGCACGCGGCGCTGCTGCGCGACCTGCACCGCGCGTTGAACCAGAGCGCCGGCGAGACGCTGTACCCGTCGACGCTCGCGCGGCTGTTCGAGCGCGCGCCGCACCTGCGCCCGTTGCGGGACGAGATCGAGCCGCTGTTCGCGCGCTCGTGGAACTGCTTCTACGGTCCGCCCGGCGCGGCCCCGCCGGGTGCCGAGGGCGTGCTCGCGCTGCTGCATCGCGCCGCCGACCGCGAGCGAGGCGTGCCGTGCTGAGCCATCTGCACTGGACGTATCCGTGGCTGCTGTGGGCGCTGCCGCTCGCGGCGCTGCCGCTCGTGAAGCACGGCGCGCGCACGTTCGCGTATCCGCATCTCGCCGACTGGCCGGCCGACTTCGCCTCGGACTGCCTGCGCGTGCTGCTGCGCCTGGCCGGCATGCTCTCGCTCGCGCTGCTCGTCGTCGCCTCGGCCGCGCCGTACCTCGAGGGCGGCACGCGCACGTTGTCCGGCCACGGTGCCGAGATCGTCGTCGTGCTCGATCGCAGCGGCAGCATGAGCGAGCCGCTCGCGGTCGCCGCCGGCGAGACCGACCGCCACGAGAGCAAGATCAACGCGGCGCGGCGCGTGCTGCTCGCGTTCATGCAGCGGCGGCCCGGCGACACGTTCGGCCTGACCACGTTCAATGCGTCGCCGATCGGCGTCGCGCCGCTCAGCGAGGACCGCGCGCTGGTCGAGGCCGGGCTCGGGAGCGCCGAGACGCAGAGCGAGGGTCAGACCGTGCCGGCCAGCGCGCTCGCGCTCGCACTCGACTATTTCCGCGGGCGGCCGCTGACCGCCGCGCGCGTCGTGCTGCTCGTCTCCGACGGCGGCGCGACGATGAAGGACGAGAACAAGCAGAAGCTGCGCGCGCTGTTCAACGAGCGCCACGCGTCGCTGATCTGGATCTACACGCGCGGCGAGCAGGAGCTCAGCGTACTCGCGGCGCGCGGACGCGGCGAGACCGACAGCCTCGCGATGCACGAGTTCTTCTCGAGCCTCGGCGTGCCGTACCAGATCTTCGAGGTCACGAGCGCGGAGGGGCTCGAGCACGCGGTCGCCGAGGTCGGCCGCCTGACCAACCTGCCGACGCGCTACGAGCAGCACCTGCCGCGGCGCGACCTCGCCGCGCCGCTGTTCGCGCTCGCGCTCGCCGGCATCGCCGCGCTGATCGCCGCGCGCGCGCTGGAGATCGCCGAATGGATCGCCTGACGCGTTGGGCGACGCC
>DASWOS010000308.1:0-4340 GCA_036398645.1 Dokdonella sp.
GCGCACGATGTTCGAGGACACCGCGACGCCGCGGATCTGCTCGATCTCCGCGCGCGTGATCGGCTGCCGGTACGCGATCAACGCGAGCGTCTCGAGCAGTGCGCGCGAGTAGCGCGTCTGCCGCTCGGTCCACAGCCGCGCGACGAACGCGTGCACGTCCTGGCGGACCTGGTAGCGGAAGCCGGAGGCGACTTCGACGAGCTCGACGCCGCGGCCGGCGCAGTCGTGCTGCAGCTCGGCGAGCGCGGCGGCGAGCTGCTCCTGCGGCGGCTGCTCGAACTCGTCGAACAGGCCGGACATCTGCAGCAGCGTCAGCGGATGCGTCGAGGCGAGCAGGGCCGCCTCGAGGATGCGTTTGAGTTCGGGAATGTCGGGCATCGGGTTTGGATCTGCAGTCAGCCGGCGCCGCGCCGCGCCAGTCCGGAAAGAACGCGAGGGCCGCTCATGCGCGCGCGCTCATCGCTCGGCCGCCACCGCCGCGAGCGCCTTCAGGTAGATCGGCGCGAGCGCCTCCTCCTGCACGATGTCGATCAGGCGCTCCTTCGCGAGCTCGAGCATCGCGAGGAACGTCACGACGATGCCGCGCCGGCCCTCGCCGACGTCGAACAGGCTTTCGAAGCGGTGGAACTCGCCGTCGCCGAGCGCGCTCAGCACGTCGCTCATGCGGCTGCGCACGTTCAGCGTCTCGCGCTGGATCGCATGATGGCCGTACAGCTCGGCGCGCCTCATCACGTCCTTCAGCGCGAGCAGCAGCTCGCGCAGCTCGACCGGCGGCGGCAGGCGGATCACGTTGCGGTCGACGACCTCGACGTTCGCGACGGCGAAGTCGCGCTCGAGGCGCGGCAGCCGGTCGACGTCCTCGGCGGCCTTCTTGAACCGCTCGTACTCCTGCAGCCGGCGCACGAGCTCGGCGCGCGGATCGGCCTCGACGCCTTCCTCAGCCGGCGGCCTCGGCAGCAGCAGGCGCGACTTGATCTCGGCGAGGATCGCGGCCATGACGAGGTACTCGGCGGCGAGCTCGAGCTTCAGCTCGCGCATCATCTCGATGTAGTCGACGTACTGACGCGTGATCTCCGCGATCGGAATGTCGAGGATGTCGAGGTTCTGCCGGCGGATCAGGTACAGCAGCAGGTCGAGCGGTCCCTCGAACGCCTCGAGGATGACCTCGAGCGCGTCCGGCGGAATGTAGAGGTCCTGCGGGATCTCGAGCAGCGGCTGTCCGCGCACGAGCGCGAGCGGGATCTCCTGCTGCTGCGGGACGGCCGCGAACGGAGCGGGTGGTTCTGGACTGGGCAGCTCGCTGGTCTGACTCATGTTCGATTCCATGGGGCCGGCATGAGGCCGTTCCCCGGCGCCGCTGCGCTCGCGCGGCGCGGCCGACGTCGCCTGCGGCAAAGAACGCGGCACGGCTTCGGCCGACCGCATCGTTTGCAGATCGCAGCGCAACGCCCGGTCTTGCAAACCAGCCGGACGATCGGCGCCTCACGGCGCAGCGTCGAGCTGAAGGTCAATAATCGTCGCAGCGCGGCGCGCGGCGCGGAAAAAACTCTGATGACTCCGTCACGGCGATCCGCGACGGTGGACGCCCGGACCCCGGATCCGGGAGTCGACACCCGATCACTCACGATTCGGGAAGGCGGCTGGGCAGGTTCGTCGCCGCGCCGACGCGCGCGGAACTCCGGCCTCTCGATTCGCGCCTAGACTAAGCGCAAAGCCGAAGCGCGTCCAGTACCCGCGCGGCGGTCGTGCGACGCTTCGCATCGGCTAACATAGCGCGCCGTTGCGGGACGGCTCGATTCGCATCGGCCGCGGCCGATCGCGACGCGCATCGCGCGATCGACGGTCGAACCGGCGGCGCGTCGCGCGCCGTTGCTCCCGTCGAACCGATCGACTCGGCGTCCGCGATGGCCGATCAAGAGGATGTCCGGTTTCCGGAAACGAAGCATGTGGTACGCGATCACGGGTATCGACAACGCCGATTCGTCGGCGCGCCGGCAGTCCGCGCGCGCCGCGCATCTCGCGCGTCTGCGCCGGCTGCAGGACGAAGGACGCCTGCTGCTCGCCGGCGCGTTTCCGGCGATCGACGCCGAGGAGCCGGGTCCGGCCGGATTCTCCGGCAGCCTGATCGTCGCCGAGTTCGACGACCTCGCCGCCGCGCGTGCATGGATCGACGCGGACCCGTACGTCGAGGCCGGCGTCTACGCCGAAGTCGAGGTGCGGCCGTTCCGCAAGGCGTCGCCGTGAACGGACGCATCGCCCGCATCCGCGCGCGGCTCGAAGCCGCGCTCGCACCGGACGAGCTCGCGATCGAGGACGAGAGCCATCGGCACGCCGGCCACGCCGGCGCGCGCGACGGCCGCGGGCATTTCCGCGTGCGCATCGTCAGCGCCGCGTTCCGCGCGCAGGCGCCGCTCGCGCGTCACCGCGCCGTGTACGCGGCGCTCGGCGACCTGATGCAGACCGACATACATGCGCTGGCGATCGACGCCCGCGCGCCAGAGGAGGAAGCATGAAGCCAGCAACGACGTCTCCGCGCACGCACGCGCGCGCGGTCCTGTTCCTTTGCACGCTGTCCGTCGTCGCGCTCGCCGGCTGCGCCGGCCACGGCGACGGCGCCGCGGGCACCGGCAAGGCGCTCGGCGGGCCGACCGTCGCGACCGTCAACGGCGAACCGGTGCCGCAGGCGCTGCTCGACGCGTTCGCGCGTGCGCGCGGCATCGATCTCAGCAAGCCGCAGATGCGCGAGCGCGCGCTGAACCAGTTGACCGAGTTCTTCGTGCTCGAGCAGGCGGCGAAGAAGGCCGGCTACCTCGACGATCCGCAGTTCGCCGCGGCCGCCGAGCTCGGCCGGCTGCAGGGCATCGCGCAGGCCACGGCCAAGGAGATGCAGAAGGACGACAGCGTCGACGACGCCGCGGTGCGTGCCGAGTACGACCGCCAATCCGCCGCCGGCGGCGCGAAGGAGTACGACTTCGGCCAGCTCGTGTTCGCGAATCAGGAAGACGCGAAGAAGGCCGCGACCGAGGTCGCCGGCGGCAAGCCGTTCGACCAGGTCATGGAGGCGCACCGCAAGGACGCGCGCCTCGCGCGCAACTTCCCGAAGGTGCGCGCGCAGCAGCTGCCGCCGCCGCTCGCGACCGCGCTCGACGGGCTGAAGCCCGGCGAGACGACGAAGACGCCGGTGCAACTGCCGCAGGGCTGGACCGTCGTCCATCTGAACACCGTGAACACCGCGACGCTGCCGCCGTTCGACCAGGTCAAGGAGAACATCCGCCGCACGCTGGCGCGCCGCACGAGCGAGGAGCGCCTGTCGAAGCTGCGCGCGGAAGCGAAGATCGTCGTCAACGACGCCGGCACGCCGCCGGCGCAGAGCCCCGCGCCGGGCGCGACGCCGGCCCCGGCGCCGGCGCCGACGACCGCTACGCCGGCGGCGCCGGCGACGCCCGCGCAGAACGCGCCGTCGGCCCCGGCCGGCGGGCCGGCCAAGCCGACGTCGTGACGAGCCCGCCGTCTCCATGCGTCTGACCACGATCAAGCTGTCCGGCTTCAAGTCGTTCGTCGATCCGACGACGCTGCACCTGCCGACGAACATGACCGGCATCGTCGGTCCGAACGGCTGCGGCAAGTCGAACATCATCGACGCGATCCGCTGGGTCATGGGCGAGAGCGCGGCGAGCCGCCTGCGCGGCGACGCGCTGACCGACGTGATCTTCTCCGGCTCAAGCGCGCGCAAGCCGGTCGGCAGCGCGCAGGTCGAGTTGTTGTTCGACAACTCCGACGGCACCGTCGCCGGCGAGTACGCGAGCTACAACGAGATCGCGGTCAAGCGCGTGGTCAGCCGCGACGGCCAGTCGCAGTACTTCCTGAACGGGGTGCGCTGCCGGCGCCGCGACATCACGGATTTGTTCCTCGGCACCGGCCTCGGCCCGCGCAGCTACTCGATCATCGAGCAGGGCATGATCAGCGAGATCGTCGAGGCCGATCCGGAGCAGCTGCGCAACCATCTCGAGGAAGCCGCCGGCATCTCGAAGTACAAGGAGCGGCGCAAGGAGACCGAGTCGCGCATCAAGGCGACGCGCGAGAACCTCGACCGCGTGCGCGACGTGCGCGACGAGGTCGACAAGCAGCTTGAGCATCTCAAGCGCCAGGCGCGCACGGCCGAGCGCTGGCAGGCGCTCAAGGACGAGCAGAAGCGCAAGGAAGCGGAACTGAAGGCGCTGCACCTGCGCGCGGCGCAGGCCGAGCTCGACGGCCATTCCGGTGCGCTGCGCCGGGCCGAGCTCGCGATCGAGCAGCAGGTCGCCGAGCAGCGCCGCTGCGAGGCCGAGCTCGAAACCGGT
>DASWOS010000309.1:0-3281 GCA_036398645.1 Dokdonella sp.
TGCGCAACCTGATTCCGGCCGAGCTCGCCAAGGGCTTCGGCTTCCTGCAGTCCAAGCCGCGCTCGGCGCTGTAGCCGGTGTTGGTGACGCCGGACGAGCTCGGCCCGGCCTGGCGCGGCAGCAAGCTGCACCTGCCGATGCGCACCTGGATCAACGGACGCCGGTTCGGCGAAGCCGAGTGCGGCGTCGACATGCAGTTCGATTTCGCCGAGCTCGTCGCGCACGCGGCGAAGACGCGTCCGCTCGGCGCCGGCACGCTCGTCGGCTCCGGCACGATCGCGAACGAGGACACCGCGAAGGGCGCCTCGTGCATCGCCGAGCAGCGCACGGTCGAGACGCTGCGCGACGGCCGGCCGTCGACGCCGTTCCTGAAATTCGGCGACAGCGTGCGCATCGAGGTCCTCGACGCCGACGGCACGAGCGTATTCGGCGCGATCGAGCAGGTCGTCGCTCGCGCGAGCGGCTGAGGCGAGCGGAGCCCGCATGGCCGACACCGACGCGATCACGCTGTACGACTACTGGCGCTCGAGCGCGACCTATCGCGTTCGCATCGCGCTGAACCTCAAGGGGCTGCGCTACACGCAGAAGGCGGTGCATCTGCTGCGCGACGGCGGCGAGCAGCACGGCGCGGCGTACCGCGCGTTGAACCCGCAGGCGTCGGTGCCGACGCTCGTGCACGGCGAGCGCGTGATCCGGCAGTCGCTCGCGATCGTCGAGTATCTCGACGAGATCGCCGCGCCGTCGTTGCTGCCGGCCGCGCCGCTCGCGCGTGCGCGCGTGCGCGAGCTTGCGCTGCTGATCGCCTGCGACGTGCATCCGCTGAATAACCTGCGCGTGGCGCGCTACCTCGAGCACGAGTTCGGCGCCGACGCGTCCGCGCGCGAGCGCTGGATGCGGCACTGGATGGCGGAAGGCTTCCGCGCATTCGAAGCGCTGCTCGCCGCCGACGGCGCGACCGGCCGCTGCTGCCACGGCGACGCGCCGACGCTCGCGGACGCGTGCCTCGTTCCGCAGGTCTACAACGCGCGCCGCTTCGGCCTCGACCTCGCGCCGTTCCCGACGCTGAGCCGCGTCGCCGACCATTGCCTGACGCTGCCGGCGTTCGACGCGGCGAGACCCGAGAACCAGCCCGACGCGGTCGCCTGAGCCCGGCTCAGCCGGCGATGTAGCGCTGCAGCTGCTCGATCTGCGCGCTCTGCTCGTCGAGCAGCGCCTTGACGAGGTCGCCGATCGAGACGACGCCGGCGACCTTGCCGTCGTCGACGACCGGCAGATGGCGCACGCGCTTCTCCGTGCACACGCGCATGCACGTCTCGATGCTGTCGTCGGGTCCGACCGTGAGCACCGGGGACGACATGATCTCGCGCACCGGCGTGTCGGTCGACGAGCGGCCCTTCAGGATGACCTTGCGCGCGTAGTCGCGCTCGGAGACGATGCCGGCGAGCTGTTCGTCCTGCATGACCAGCAGCGCGCCGACGTGGCGGTCGGCCATCGTGCGGATCGCGGACAGCACGGGCTCGTCCGGCGTCACCGTGTAGATCTGCCGGCCTTTCTCCGCGAGCAGATGCTTGACCTGGAGCATGCTGCGACCTCCGATGATGTCGCGGCGTGGTGCCGCCCGACGCCGAGTCTAACGCCGTGCGGGTGCGTGCGGCTCGCCGCCGCGCAGCATCCTCCGGCGCAGGACCGCCGTGAGCGGCGGATCAGCTCTGCGCGGGTCGGTACTCGTCGACGAGGTACAGCGGACGCCGCTTGGCCTCGACGTAGAGCCGCCCGAGGTACTCGCCGATCACGCCGAGCGCCATCAGCTGCGTGCCGCCGAGGAACAGCACGACGACCATCAGCGACGGATAGCCGCGCACGGGATCGCCGAGCACCAAGGCCTTGCCGAGCACCCACAGGCCGAACACGAACGCGACGAGCGCGGTCACGAGGCCGAGATAGGTCGCGAGCTTCAGCGGCGCGCCGGAGAACGAGGTGATGCCGTCGATCGCGAAGTTCCACAATCGCCAGTAGTTCCATTTCGTCTCGCCGGCGTGGCGCGGATCGCGGTGATAGACGACGGAGAGCTGGCGGAAGCCGACCCAGGTGAACAGCCCCTTCATGAAGCGCTGCCGTTCGCGCACCTGCTTCAGCGCGTCGAGTGCGCGGCGCGAGAGCAGGCGGAAGTCGCCGGTGTCGCGGGGAATCGGCGTCGGCGAGAGCCGCTCCATGACGCGGTAGAACGCCGACGCGGTGAACGTCTTGAACTTGCTCTCGCCGGCGCGCGAGGCGCGCGTGCCGTAGACGACGTCGTAGCCCTCGCGCCAGTGCTGCACGAACTTCGGAATCAGCTCCGGCGGGTCCTGCAGGTCGGCGTCGATGACGATCGCGGCGTCGGCGTCGACGTGGTCGAGGCCGGCGGTCAGCGCGAGCTCCTTGCCGAAATTGCGCGAGAGCTTCAGCACGGAGACGCGCGGATCGCGCGCGCGCAACGCGCACATGACCGCATAGGTGTCGTCGCGGCTGCCGTCGTCGACGTAGAGCACCTCGCCGGCGAGGTCGAGCCGGTCGAGCACCGCGGCGAGCCGTGCGTGAAAGTCGTTCAGGCCTTCGCCTTCGTTGTAGGCGGGCACGACGACGGTGAGTTTCGGCATGGCGCGGGCGTCGGCAGCGAAGGCCGCATGCTAGCCGAGGCGCGCATGCAGGGGAATTGCGCCGCGGCTCAGCGCGGCAGGTACGCCGGCCCGCCGAGCTGCGCGGCCTGGCGCTCGATCCAGGCCGCACGACGCAGCACGTAGGCCGACGGCCGGTCGACGCGCAGGCGCCGCGGGTTCGGCAGCACCGCGGCGAGCAGCGCGGCGCGGTGCGCGTCGAGCTGCGCCGGCGCCGTGCCGAAGAAGCGCTCGCTCGCCGCCGCGGCGCCGAACACGCCGTCGCCGAACTCGGCGACGTTCAGATAGACCTCGAGGATGCGCCGCTTCGGCCACAGCGCCTCGATCAGGACCGTGAAGTACGCCTCCAGGCCCTTGCGCACGAAGCTGCGTCCGTTCCACAGGAACAGGTTCTTCGCGACCTGCTGGCTGATCGTGCTCGCGCCGCGCAGGCGTTCGCCATCGTCGGCGTCGGCGAGCGCGCTCTGGATCGCGTCGAGGTCGAAGCCGTGATGGAACGGAAACTTCTGGTCCTCGGCCGCGACCAGCGCGATCGGCAGCGTCGGCGCGACGCGCTGCCACGACGTCCAGCGGTAGTGCAGCGTGTAGCTGTGCTCGCCGGCGAGACGCGCGCGGAGCCAGTCCTCG
>DASWOS010000310.1:0-11121 GCA_036398645.1 Dokdonella sp.
GGCGCTGGCGAGCACCGGCGCGGACGTGCACGTGATCGAGGCGAAGTAGGCCGGCGCGGGAGCCGGGCGCTCGCCGCCCGGATTCGCGCGGGGCTTGCACTTCGCGCCCGCGCGCACCAGCTATTCGGGACCCCCGACACCCGCTCTCCGCGCATGGCGCTGACGATCACCGAAACCTGCATCAACTGCGACGTCTGCGAGCCGGTCTGCCCGAATCGCGCGATTCGCGCCGGCGCCGAGTACTACGAGATCGCGCCGGATCTCTGCACCGAATGCGTCGGCCACTCCGGCGTGCCGCAGTGCGTCGAGGTCTGCCCGGTCGAATGCATCGAATCCGATCCGGCGCACGCGGAGACGCCGGAGCAGCTGTTCGCGAAGTACCTGACCCTGACCGCAAAGGAGCATCCATGAAGCGCACGTTCGCCGTGCGCGCCGCCGCCGCGGCCGCACTGATCCTCGTCTGCGCGCCGGCCGCGGCCGCGACGCCGCCGCGCGCGGCGATCGCGAGCGCGCACACGCTCGCGACGCAGGCCGGATTCGAGGTGCTCGCCGCGGGCGGCAACGCGTTCGACGCGGCGGTCGCGGTCGCCTCGACGCTCGCCGTCGTCGAGCCGCAGAGCTCCGGCATAGGCGGCGGCGGCCTGTTCCTGCTGCACCGCGCGAGCGACGGCCGCGACGTGATGGTCGACGCGCGCGAGACCGCGCCGGCCGCGGTCGCCGCGTCGGATTACCTCGACGCGAACGGCGAGCCGAACCGCGACCACTCGACGAACGGCCCGCTGTCGGCCGCGATTCCCGGCGAGGCGGCCGGCATCGTCTGGATCGCCGAGCACTACGGTCGGCTACCGCTCGCGAAGTCGCTCGCGCCGGCGATCCGCATCGCGCGCGAGGGCTTCGCGCCGGACTCGCGCATGCTCGGCGAGCTCGCCGGGCGCAAGGACGTCATCGCGCGCTATCCGGGCTCGAAGGCGCTGTACCTCGTCGACGGCGACGCGCCGAAGCCCGGCTGGACGTTCAGGACGCCGGATCTCGCGCGCGTGCTCGAGCGCATCGCCGAGCACGGCGACGACGGCTTCTACCGCGGCGAGACCGCGAAGGCGCTCGTCGACGGCGTGCGCGCGGCCGGCGGCAACTGGACGCTCGAGGACCTCTCCGCGTACGTCGCGAAGGAGCGCGAGCCGATCGCGTTCGACTATCGCGGCTGGCACATCGTGACCGCACCGCCGCCGTCGTCCGGCGGCATCGCGATCGCCGAGATCCTGAACATCCTCGGCGGCTACGATCTCGGCCGGCTCGACAGCGCGCATCGCGTGCATCTGACGGTCGAAGCGATGCGGCGGGCGTATCGCGACCGCGCCGAGTACCTCGGCGATCCGGATTTCGTCACGATGCCGATCGCGCGGCTGATGAGCGCGGACTACGCCGCCGGCCTGCGCGCGTCGATCCATCCGGAGAAGGCGACGCCGAGCGACCTCTTGCCGGGCTATCTCGACACGCAGCGCGGCGTCAGCACCTCGCATTTCTCGATCATCGACACGCAGGGCAACCTCGTCTCCGCGACGCAGACGGTGAACCTCGTGTTCGGCTCCGGCTTCGTCGTGCCCGGCACCGGCTTCGTGCTGAACGACGAGATGGACGACTTCGCGCTCGTCGCCGGCAAGCCGAACGCGTACGGCCTGGTCGGCAACGACCGCAACGCGCCGAAGCCGCACAGCCGGCCGCTGTCGTCGATGTCGCCGAGCTTCGTCGTCGGCGCGGATCGGCTCGCCGTGCTCGGCACGCCGGGCGGCAGCAGCATCATCACGATGACGCTCGAAGGCATCCTCGCGTTCGTCGACGGCGAGACGCCGGAGCAGTTCGTCGCGAAGCGCCGCTATCACCATCAGTACTTGCCGGACGTCGTCAACGCCGAGAACGGCGCGATCAGCGCGGCCGACCGCGCGACGCTCGAGGCGATGGGCCACCGCATCAACGAGGCGCCCGGCACCTGGCCGTACGGCTTCATGAACGCGGTCAGCTGGGACAAGAAGACCGGCGAGATGCACGCGGCCGCTGACCCGCGCGGCACTTCGGGCAGCGGTCTCGTCAAGTGACGCGGCCGGCGGCGCGCCGCAGCGCTCGCCGCTAGGCTCCGCGCGTCCGCGGCCGCCGCGCGCCGGGCCGCGCCGCGCGCGAGGCTCCGCCGCGCTCGCCCGCGCCGTCGTCGAGAACCGGCGCGAGCAGGCGCAACGCGTCCGCCTCGTCGACGCCGCGCGCGGCTTCGGCGACGTCGGCCGGCACCCACTGCGGGAACGGAATCTCGCGATTGACGTGCTTGCCGGACGTCGTGTGCACCTGCTGCACCTGCGCGAGCCGACCGGGCTCGAAGCGCTCCGCGATCCGGACCAGCGCGGGCCACAGGCGCCGATGCACCAGCGTCACCTTGCCGTCGGCGAGCCGGCAGACGAGCACGTCCGGCGACGCGGAGAGCGCCTGCAGCACCGCGAAGATGCGCCGCCCGTGCGCGTGCGCCCACCAACTGCCGCGGATCGGCTCGCCGGCGACCGCGGCGGCCACGTTCGGCAGCCGTCCGTTCGCGGCGGCGAGCACCGCGCCGTGCCTGCGCACGAACGCCATCGCGTCGTCGATCGTCATTGCCGTTCCTCCGCCGCCACGGTCCAGCGTGGATGCCCGCGCATCTCGACTCGCCGTGCACCGCCTCGGCGTCCGCGCCGCTACGGCGGCGCGATCACGGCGCCGCGTCGCGGCGATCCGCCAGGCGCGTCAGCCGACCGCGTCGCCGGAACGATGCGCGACCCAGGCGCCGATCAGCGCGGACAGGTACGGGATCGCCTGCGCGGCGAGGATCGCGATCCAGAGCTTGCCTTCGGCGTAGTTGACGCCGATCGAGTTGACCATGCCGACGACGCACGCGGCGAGCGCGAGGAACAGCAGCAGCTCCTCGCTGACCGAGACGAACGCGTTCGGCCGCTTGCCGATGCGACGGCTCTTGGCCGTGCGCACGAACTCGCCCTTCTGCTTCCACAGGCCCCAGTAGACGCCGCGCGCGATCGCGTGGCTGAGCCCCATGCTCGCGACCGAAGCGGCGATCGTGTCGCGCCACGAGCACGGCACGCGCACGCGGTAGAGGATGATGCCGAACGCGGCCTTGAACAGGAAGAAGCCGATCAGCGGCACCAGGAACAGGTACATCGGCAGCGTGAAGTACGAGGGCAGCAGCACCATGCCGAGCGTCCACAGCATCGCCATCAGCGTGAACACGAGGTGCAGCGCGTCGCCGAACCAGGAGAACCAGCCGGTCAGGAAGTGGAAGCGCTGGCCGCGCGTCAGCGGGCTCGACTTCGAGGTCATCCAGTGCCAGCGCGCCTTCAGGATCTGCATCGCGCCGAACGCCCAGCGGTAGCGCTGCGACTTGTACGCGGTGAAGTCGGCCGGCGTCAGCCCGCGCCCCATGATCTCGTCGACGTAGACCAGGTCGTAGCCCGCGCGCATCAGGCGCAGGCCGAGCTCGGCGTCCTCGCAGATCGTCCATTCCGACCACTTGCCGGTGTCGACGAGCGCGTTCCTGCGCACCATCGTCATCGTGCCGTGCTGAATAATCGCGTTGCGTTCGTTACGGTGGTGCATGCCGATGCGGAAGAAGCCGTCGTATTCCCAGTTCGTCATGCGCCGGAACGCGTTGTGCGCGTAGTCGCGGTGCGCCTGCGGGCACTGCACGACGGCGACCTTCGGATCGCGGAAATAGCCGGTCAGCGTCGACAGCCAGTCGCGCCGGACCTCGTAGTCGGCGTCGACGACGGCGACGATCTCGGCGCGCGGGTCGGTCTGGTCGAGGCCGTAGTTCAGCGCGCCGGCCTTGAAGCCGGGCCACGGATCGAGATGGAAGAAGCGGAACCGCGCGCCGAGCTTCGCGCAGTGCGCCTCGACCGGCCTCCAGACCTCCTCGCGCTTGGTGTTGTTGTCAACGACGAGGACTTCGTAGTTGCGGTAGTCGAGCGCGGCGAGCGAGTCGAGCGTCAGGATCACCATCTCCGGCGGTTCGTTGTAGCAGGCCAGATGGATCGAGACGAACGGTTCGTCCTGCTCGCGCGCCGGCGGCAGCGGGCGGAACTCGCGCAGCCAGCGCGGCCGCCACAGCACCTCGGTGAATTCGAAGCCGTTGATCAGCAGGATCAGGATGATCGCCAGCTGCGCCGGGAACAGCAGCAGCAACATCGCCCAGTCGAGCGCGCCGAGGTAGAAGTCGTACGGCAGCGTCGCCATCCAGACCAGGATCGACGCCGACAGCTGGATCAGCACGAGGAAGAACGCGAGCCCGGCCGCGCGGAAGCGGATGAAGTGGCGCGCGAACCAGAACATCGGCGCGAGCGCGATCAGCGAGGCGACGCCGGCCTTCCACGGCCAGATCGGATCCTCGATGACGGTGCCGGTGAACGTGAACTTCGGCTCGCGGTTCGCGTTGAACACGCCCCAGTACGCCTCGACGCGGCCGCCGAGCGCCTCCTTCCACGGCTGATCGATCGCCTCCATGACGTAGTAGTCGACGTGCTCGCGCGCGGCGACGTTGAACCAGTCGCGCAGGAAATGCGCCTCGTCGGCCAGCGACGGCTGCGCGTGCTTGCGGCGGTCGCCGTTCGACGGCCAGCCGACCTCGCCGATCACGATCGGCTTGCCCGGCGCGACCCTGTCGACGATCTCGCGCATCGCCTGATAGGTCTTCAGCACGAAGTCGACGGCGTCCTTGCGGTCGATCTGCTCCCAGTACGGCAGGATGTGCACGGTCACGAAGTCGACGTGCTTGATCAGCTCCGGGTTGCGCTGCCAGCTGTCGAGCGGCTCGGCCGTCGACACCGGAATCTTCAGCTGCGCGCGCGCACGGTCGATGTAGCCGATCAAGTCGCGCACGCCGAGGTCGCCGCGCAGGATCACCTCGTTGCCGACGACCGCGCGGTCGATGTTGTCGTTCTTGCGCGCGAGCGCGATCAGCGCGGCGAGCTCGCGCTCGTTGCGTTCGGCGCGGCCTTCGATCCATGCGCCGGCCATCACGTTCACGCCGTAGAACTTCGCGATGCGCGGGATCTGCGGGTTCTCGGCCGAGGAGTAGGTGCGCAGCCGGTGCGTGTAGCGCGACAACAGGCGGATGTCGCCGTCGAGGTCGGACTCGCTCGGAAAGATCTGCCGCGTCGGGTCCTGGTAGCGCTGCGACGGATTGAACGCGAAGCCGCCGATCTCGCCGTGCCAGTCGGCGATCTTGACCGGGCGGTTCACGAACGCCCACAGCCCGACGTTCAGCGCCGCGACGACGACGGTCAGGATCAGCGCGCGCCAGAACGACTTGCGCACGACGACGGGCGGATTCGAGCTCAACGGCACCTCGGTACGGCGGCGGGGCGGGGAGCCGCGGAACGCGCGGCAGCATAGCCAACGCCGCGCGGCGCCTCAACGCGGGCCGTGCGCCGCATGCCGCGTCGCGCGCGGCGTCCGCGCGCGAACGGCGGGCGCGATCGAACGCGTTGCGGCGGCCGCCGGAAACCTCGCGCAGAGGCGCGCGACGCCACCGCCGGGACCGCGCCGACGAAGGAACCGGCTGCTTGGCTTGCCGCGATCCGCGCGGCGGCCGGGCGCGCTCAGCGTCGCCGCGACCGCGCGAGCCGGCGCAGCTGGCCGAGCACGATCGGCGCGAGCGCGAGCACGGCCATGCCGAGCAGCGGCAGCAGCACGTCGCGGTGCGCGATCACGTTCAGCGAGACCGTGCCCTCGCGCGCGATCGTCTCGGTCAGGCCGGCGCCGAGCGCGGTCTCGAACGCGATCATGACCGTGCCGCCGAACACGGTCGCGCCGAGGAACAGCCACAGCGGGCAGCGCAGCCACGCGAGCGCGACGGTGACCGCGCCGAACGGGAACAGCGGCACGAGGCGCAGGAACATCGCGTAGCTGATCGGATACGCGTGGTAGCCGGTGCGCAGCCGCTCGACGAACGCCGGCGCCTGGCCGCCGTGCGCGAACGCGGCGCGGCTCGCGAAGAACAGGATCAGCGCGCCGAGCGTCGTGCCGAGCGTCGACAGCGCGGTGCCGAGGATCACGCCGAACAGCATGCCTCCGGCGAGGATCACGACGATCGCGCCGGGGATGCCGGTCGCGATCGCGAGCGTCATCAGCGCGATCTGGATCAGGCTCGCCGGCAGCGGGTGCGCCTCGATCTGCGCGCGCAGCGCGGCCTCCTGCTCGGCGATCCGCTGCGGGTCGAAGCGGTCGAGCGCGCCGGACCCGAGCACCGCGACGCCGATCGCGGCGAGGACCAGCAGCGGCAGGAAGGCGCGCAGGCGTTTCATCGGTCTCCGAAAAGAGAAGGGCCGGCGGACCGGCCCTTCGTGCAGCCGCTGCGGAGCATAGCGGCTGGCGCGGCGCCGAGGAACACAAGCGCGCGCGCAACGTCCGCGGCACCGCGCCGCGGACGCCGGCTAGTTCCGCCGCGCGGCCGCCGTGGCGCCCGGCGCCGGGTCCGCGCGCAACTCGACGACGAAGCCGTCGTGGTCCGCGCTGCGCAGCGGCGTCGACGCATCGCTCGCCGCGGCGCTGCCCTCGGGCACGTCCGCGTTGCCGTGCGCGCCGCTGATCCGCACGCAGCGCCGCCAGGCGGCCTGCGTCATCAGCACGTGGTCGAGCTCCTGCGCGTAGCCGTCGAACACGAACGAGTACGGCACCGGCTGGCGCGACGTGCTCGACATCGCGAAGCGGCAGTCGTCGCGCAGCGCCGGCGTCGTGATCGGCGGCGCCCACTCGAGGTTCTCGCTCTCGACCGCGGTGCCGGCGATCTGGCCGTAGACGTCGACGTAGCCGTCGGAGAACTGGAACGCGTTGTAGTCGCCGACGACGACGAGCGGCACGCTCGCGTCCGCGTTCGGCACGACGTCGCCGTCGGGCAGCGCGTAAGCGCCGCCGGTCTGCCAGTTCTGCGCGATCGCGGCGACGTACTGCGCCTGCTCGAGGCGCTTGCGGCGGATGCGCGGGCCGCTGCTCGAATCGTCGATGCCGCTCAGCGAGCGGTCGTGGATCGCGAGGACGGCGAAGCGCGTCGAGCCGAGCGTCGCGTCGAGCAGCAGCGGCGGACGGTCGTTCAGCAGGCACGGTGCGGCGGTGCCGCAGCCGTCGCTCGTCTGCGTGTTCCTGCCGAGCTGCGTGACCGCGTGGACGACGACGTCACCGCGCACGAGGAAGCCGATGTCGATGCCGCCGACGTCGTTGCCTTCGACGAGGTACGGCGCGTAGGTCAGGCTCGGATCGTCGGCGTGGATGCGATCGGCGAGCGCCTGCAGCGTGGCGAGGTTCTCGATCTCCTCGGCGGCGAGCACGGCCGGCGCGCGCAGCACCTCGCGGACCTGCAGCGACAGCTTCGACAGGCGCGTCTCGAACTGTTCCGGCGTCGGGCAGACGTCCGCGGAGCCGGGACTCGTGCTCGCGCAGCCGTCGATGCCGGGCGAGTCGGCGACGTCGTTGAACAGGCGCAGCATGTTCTGCGAGCCGATCGTCAGGTTGCCGCGCGCGGCCGCGGCGACCGCGACCGGATAGGCCGGGCCTGGGTCCGTGATCTCGAACTCGCGCGGCCAGAGCATGCCGATGCCGAAATCGAAACCCATGATGCCGGTCGCGTCGAAGTGCATGCCGGCGTTCATCGCGGTCGGCGCGAGCAGCACGCCGGTGTCGACGCCGAACACCTGCGGCACGCCGTTCCAGATCCGAGGCGCGTAGCCGGCCGGCGGATCGTCGACGACGGTGCCGTAGAGCAGGCCGGGGCCGCGGAACGGCCGCGAATGGTCCGCCGTGTACGCGTAGAACTCGCTGAGCGGCTGCGCGCTCGAGTAGTAGTTCGGCGCGCTGACGACCGCGTCGTCGACGCGCACGAGCATGCTCTGCAGGCAGCGCCAGTTGCGCACCTCGACGCCGTCGGCCGGCGTCAGGCTGCCGTGGCAGTCCGGGTTCGCCGGGTCGGCGGACGGCAGGCCGGCGCCGAGCACGATCGGCGCGATCGTCGGCAGGCCGGCCTGCACCGAGACCGTCGGCGCGCCGGTGAACTCGGTCATGCCGTGGAACTCGTCGATGCGCCCGCTCACCGTCGCAAGGTCGCCGATCGCGAGCCCGTCCGGGTCGTGGCCGCCGGTGTAGACGAAGATCGCGTCGGAGGTGTCGGCGTCGCCGTCGCCGTGCGGGTCCTGCATGTAGAAGCCGCCGTTGCCGATCGCGGTGACCTCGCCGGTCGTCGTCGCGGTCGAGCCGATGAACGGCGAATGCGCGCCGTCGCCCTGGATGTCGTAGATGTGCAGCGGGTCGTCGTTGACGATCGTGCCAGTCGCGCTCGCCGCGGTCGTCACCACCGGGCTGGCGATGCGGGTCACGTTCACGCCGAACGTCTCGTCGGGCTCCGCCGCGGTGTCGCCGTCGACGAGCACGGTGAACGCGTAGGTCGTCGCGCCGGCCGGAATCGTCGCGCCGACGACGCCGTTCGCGACGTAGTCGCTGCCGGCCGTCGCGGTGCCGTCGGCGGTCGCGACGTCGAACGTCACGTCGGCGCCGGCCGGCGCGCTGAGGCGGATCGTGAACGTCGCCGCGGTCGTGCCGTCGTCGCCTTCGTCGACGCCGACGTCGGCGACCGACAGCACGATGCCGCCGTCGCCGGCGCACGCATGCGCCGGAGTCGCGGCGTTGCGCGGCGCCGGTGCGCCGATCGCGAAGTCGACGCTGTTGTCGTTCGTGTCGGCGCAGCCGCCGTCGGGGCGTGCGACCGCGGCCGCGTTGCCGAGGTCGCCGGTGTGCGTGCCTTCGGCGCACCTCGCGCTCGCGCCGTAGCCGACGAAGTCGACGACCGTCGCGTCCGAGGTCGGGCACGTGCCGTCGAGCAGCGTCGTCGAACGCACCAGCGCGACCTTACCGGAGGTGCCGGACAGGTTGATGGCGCCGGTCACGTCGGGAGTCGGCAGCGCGCTGCCGCCGCCGGTGCCGGCGGCCTCCTGGATCAGCAGATAGCTGCCCGGCTGCAGCGTCACGTTCGGCAGCGCCGTCGTGTTGTTCCAGGTGCCGCCGCCGGACGACGCGTACTGCACGGACCAGCCGTTCAGGCTCTGCGGCGCGGTTCCCGCGTTGAACAGCTCGATGAAGTCGTTGTGCAGCGGCGCGCCGGAGTTGCCGCCGCCGCCGTAGACCTGGCTGATGACGACGCCGGCGGCGTGCGCGCCGGCGCTGCCGAGGATCGTCGCGCCGAGTGCGGCGCGCAGCGACAGCCTGGGGATGCTCATCGTCTCGTTCCTCGATCGGAGGCGGGGGCCGGAGCCCGGCGCCGTAGCAACGACGCTTGACTGTTTCGTGATGATGCGGACCCGCGCGACCGCGCGCGAGCGCGACATCGCGCAACCGCGACGCGGTCGTCGCTTCGCGCTGCCGCTCGCATGCGTCGCCGGAGCCGGCGGCGCGATCGGCTCCCGCGGAGCCTCGTGGGATGCGGCTTCAGCGCCGATCGCGGCGGGGGGCCGGACCCGAGCGCCGCGCGCCGGATGCGCGACGCCGCGCCGCCGCGCCGCCTCGCGCGGATTCGGCGCCGCCGCGCGGCCGCGGCCGTTACACGCCGTTACACGCCGTTTCCGGCGCGTCGCGGGCACACGCGGCCGCGCCTCTAGCCTTCGATCGCAATCGCGCCGCGATCCCATGCTCGGAGGCCCCAACGATGAATGCCCTGGTCAACTTCGCCATCGCCCGCGGGTCCGCCGTTCCGTCCGCTCCGGACCGCGTCGAGCGCCGCGACGACATCGGCATCGAGCTGCTGCGCCGCCACGTGCCGGTCGTGCGGCGCAAGATCGAGCAGGGCGAGTATCTCTATCGCGCCGGCCAGCCGTTCGTCGCGCTGTTCCTCGTCAACGTCGGCTGCTTCAAGACCTGCGAGCTCGCCGACGACGGCCGCGAGCAGGTCACCGGCTTCCGCATGCGCGGCGATCTGATCGGCGCCGAGTCGATCGGCCTGCCGAGCTTCGCCTGCGACGTCGTCGCGCTCGAGAGCGGCGAGGTCTGGGAGCTGCCGTATCCGCCGATGCTGACGGCGTGCCTGCGCGTGCCCGAGCTGCAGGCGCGACTGACCTCGGCGCTCGCCGAGGAGGTCCGCCGCGACCGCTCGTGGATGCTCGCGCTCGGCACGCTCGGCGCGGAGCGCCGCGTCGCGAACTTCCTGCTCGACCTCGCCGGCCGCCATGCGCGACTCGGCTTCAGCGCGCACCACTTCGTGCTGCGCATGAGCCGCGCGGACATCGCGAGCTTCCTCGCGCTGAAGCACGAGACGGTCAGCCGCGCGCTGTCGCATCTCGACGCTCTCGGCCTGATCGCGGTACAGCGCCGCGAGATCCGCATCCTCGATGCGGACGGACTGCGCCACGGCGCGGAAGCCGGCGCGGTGCACTGAGCCGCGCGCGTCCGCACCGCGAAGCATCGCTGCACCGGCGGCGTCGAACCGCGCCGGCTCGGCTCGCCGCGGTCACTGCGTCGCGCGCCACGCGCGCTGCCTCGCGATCCGGCGTTCCGCTCCCCGATTGTCCGTCGCGTCGTCGCGTCCGATCGAACGCGTCGCCGCGGCGCGCCGTGCCGATCGCGATGCGGCGAACCCGCGCCGCACACGCCGTCCGATCGCTGCGTTCGCGCCGCCGATGTTCTTGCGGCGGGCCGGCGCGGCGCACGAGCGCCGCGGTCTCGACGGCGGGCGCATCGCCGAGCCGGACCGATCTCGGTCTTGATCCGTCTCGGCGATCCGCAGCGCGTGCGGTCGCGATGCGGTTACGCGAGCCGCGCGCCGCGTCGCCGTCCGCCGTGCCGCCGCGGGCCGCTTCAGAGCTCGAGCGTGTGCACGACCAGCGTTCCGTCCTCGGGATCGGCGCGGCGGCTGAAGCCGAGGAACTCGGCGAGATCACGCATCGCGAGGTTCTCGGCCGCGTCGATCGAGGTCATCGTGCGGATGCCGCGCGCGCGCGCGACGTCGATCAGATGGCGCATCAGGATCGTGCCGAGGCCCTTGTTGCGCCATGCGTCGGCGACGACGACGGCGCACTCGCAGGCGCGGCCGTCCGCGCCGACGCCGAAGCGGCTCAC
>DASWOS010000311.1:0-2793 GCA_036398645.1 Dokdonella sp.
GGTCAGGCTACGGATCAACGCGGCGCTCGGCTCGCCGATCGAGCCGAGGAAGCGCAGGCGGCGCGACTCTGGCGACAGGTGCTCGATGAACGCCTTCTCGAGCGCCGCGTCGTCGGCGCGGATCGGCCGGATCGACACACGGGTCCCGTCGTGCAGCATGTCGGTCCAGCTCGGAGCGTCGTCCGAGCGCGCCGGCGCGCCGGTGCGTTCGTCGGGTGTCGCGGGTGGCGTCGGGTTCATGGCGGAGCCTCGAATGCGAAGATCAGCGGCGACTATCCGCGCCGCGCGCGCCGCGCGCGTTGATCTGGATCACGTTCGCGTGCCGGCGACGCGCCGCCGCACACGAACTCACGAAAAAGCCTCTGTAGGAGCCGGCTTCAGCCGCGACGCCGTCGCGCGCTCGTGCCCGCGATCCGGCGAACGTCGGGTGCGTCTCGGAAATCGCGGCTGAAGCCGGCTCCTACGCGAGCGCACGCGGCGCTCGTTCGCGCTGTTCGGCCGGCATCGTGCCGACGCGAGCGCGCGCCGTCATCGTTCCGTCATCGCGCGCGGCTAAGCTCGAGCGGCGCTCGCGCGCGTCCGGACGTCGGCCGGCGCGCAGCGCGAACGATCCCGCGGCGACGCCGCGATCCGTGGAGTTTCGATGAAGCGCTCGTTGCCGTGCCGTTCCGCCGCCGCTCCCGCGCCGCGCTCGCGCGTCGCCCGCGCGATCCGCGTGGCGCTTGCCGCCGTCGCGCTCGCGGCGCTGCTCGGCGTCGCGGCGTGCGCGACGGCGCCGGCGTGCACGCAGGCGAGCTGCGCCGACGACGCGCGCATCACCGCCGAGGTCCGCGACGAGATCGCCGACCGCCCGGCGCTGAACGGCACCGATTCGATCGGCGTGCAGACGATCGACGGCATCGTCTACCTGCACGGGATCGTCGACACCGACAACGAGCGCGAGCTCGCCGAATCGCTCGCGCGCCGCGTCCGCGGCGTCCGCAGCGTCGTCGGCTCGATCACGGTGCGCAACGCGGGCGCGCACTGACGCGCGCTCAGGTGCCGGGGTCGGCGCCGCCGATCAGCTCTTCCTGCAGGTGCTTGAGCTCGGCCCAGCGGTTCTCCGCGGCGAGTGCGGCCTGCTGTGCCCAGGTCGACGGGTTCGCGAAGCGGAACGCCGGTCCGCCGCGCGCGAGAATCGCGAGCATGTCGTCGACGTCGAGCCGCGCGACCTGCGCGAAGCCCTCGATGCCGTGGCTGCGAAACAGCTCCTCGATCTTCGGTCCGATGCCTTCGATGATCGTCAGGTCGTCGGCGCGCTTCAGGTTGAAGCCGGCCGCGCGCGCGGCGCCGACGTCGATCAGCCGCGACGTCGCGACGTGCGCGGCGGCCGGCGGCAGCTCGAATTCCTCGGTGATCGCGGTCGCCGCGGCCGGCGTGGCGGGACCGGGCTCGACGCGCGCAGCCGCCGCGGCGCCGCGCGCGCGCGCCGGCCATCGCGCCAACAGCCAGCCGAGCAGCAGGCCCAGCGCGAACGCGCCTGCGCAGTAGCCGATCGGAATCATCGCGTCGTCCTCGGCATCGTCCGGGTTCGAGCCTACCACCGACGCGCGGAGCCGCGCGTCAACCTCCGCTCGGCTGCGCGGCGATCGCTCGCACCGTGCGCCGCCGCTACACTGCGCGCATGAATCTGCTCGCGATCGAGACCGCGACCGAGGCCTGCTCGGCGGCGCTGCTGACGCGCGACGGCCGGCTGCTCGCGCGCGCCGAGCTCGCGCCGCGGCGGCACGCCGAGTTGCTGCTGCCGATGTGCGAGGCGCTGCTCGACGAGGCCGGCCTCGGCCGCCGCGATCTCGACGCGGTCGCGGTCGGGCGTGGTCCGGGCGCGTTCACCGGCGTGCGGCTCGGCGTCGCCGCGGCGCAGGGCATCGCGCTCGCGCTGGCGATCCCGGTCGTGCCGGTGTCCTCGCTCGCGGCGCTCGCGCTGCAGACGCCCGCCACCGGCGCGGCGGCGACGCTCGCGGTCGTCGACGCGCGCATGGGCGAGGTCTACGCCGGCGCGTTCGCGCGCACGCACGACGGCCTCGTCGAGCCGCTCGGCGCCGAAACCGTCGGTTGCGCGGACGCCCTGCAACTGCCGCCGGCGCCGACGTGGAACGTGATCGGCAGCGGCTGGGCGAGCGATCGCGCCGCGCTGTCGGCGCGCCTGCCGGCGCCGCCGGTCTGGGCCGACGCCGAGCGCTATCCGCTCGCCGCGGACGTCGCGCGGCTCGCCGCACCGATCGCGCGCGCCGGCCGCGGCGTCGATCCGGAGCGCGCGCTGCCGGTCTACCTGCGCGACAAGGTCGCGCTGACGCTGGCCGAGCAGCGCGCATCGAAGCGCACGGCCGATTCGCAGTGACGCCGCGTGCCTGCGTCGCCGCTGCGGCAGGCGTCGCCGCGCGCGCCGGCTTCGCACGCGATCGCGTGTCGATCCGTAGGCGTCGCATCGAGCCGGAGCGCTCGCCGAGCGCGCGCGGGACAGCGAGAGCGACGCGTCGAGCAGCGGCCGTCGCGTGCTCCGAGGCGGGCTAGCGCGCGTCGCCGGGCACCTCCAGGTCGACGCGGGCGAGCACCGCGCCGTCGCGGCCGAGCACGAGCACGCGCAGGCGCTCGCCGGGCCGCACGTCCGACACGTAGCCGTCGAAGCCGCGCTTGACCGGCACCGTGAAGCGCAGCGTCGCGGCGGCCGGGCCGAAGAAGCTCTGCTTCGCGAGCCCGCGCAGCCGGCCGCTCGCGTCGACGACGACGATCGTCGCGGCGCGCGGCAGATCG
>DASWOS010000312.1:0-10299 GCA_036398645.1 Dokdonella sp.
GAGCAGCCGCGCCGGGGGCACCCGCAGCGACAGCGGCCCCGCGACCAGCCGGATCGCGGTCATGCCCGCGACCAGCCCGGCCGTGGTCGCCGCCGCGATCCCGGCGCCCGCGCCGGTGCGGTCGATCACCATCGCGCCGGCCTGGGCGGCGACGCCGGCCGACGAGCGCGCGCGCCTTCTGGATCGCCTCGCCGACCTCGTCGAGCACGAGCTCGACGCGCTCGCCGAGCTCGAGTCGCGCGACACCGGTAAGCCGGTCGCGCTCGCGCGTGCGCTCGACATCCCGCGCGCGGTCGCGAACCTGCGCTTCTTCGCCGCCGCGATCACGCAATGGGCGAGCGAATCGCACGCGACCGGCAGCGACGCGCTGAACGTCACGCTGCGCCAGCCGCTCGGCGTCGTCGCCTGCATCTCGCCGTGGAACCTGCCGCTGTACCTGTTCACCTGGAAGATCGCGCCGGCGCTCGCCGCCGGCAACGCGGTCGTCGCGAAGCCGTCCGAGGTCACGCCGTGCACGGCGGCGCGACTCGGCGAACTTGCGGTCACGGCCGGCTTCCCGGCCGGCGTGCTGAACGTCGTGCACGGCAGCGGTCCGCGCGTCGGCGCGGCGCTGGTCGCTCACGCGGCGGTCAAGGCGGTCTCGTTCACCGGCAGCACGCGCACCGGCGCGGCGATCGCCGCGGCCGCGGCGCCGGCGTTCAAGAAGCTCTCGCTCGAGCTCGGCGGCAAGAATCCGGCGATCGTGTTCGCCGACGCGGACCTCTCCGATGCGAATCTCGACGCGATCGTGCGCTCCGGCTTCGCGAACCAAGGCGAGATCTGCCTGTGCGGCTCGCGCCTGCTCGTCGAGCGCGCGATCTACGCCGAGTTCAAGCGGCGCTATCTCGACAAGGTGCGCGCGCTGCGCGTCGGCGATCCGCGCGACGCGGCGACCGATCTCGGCGCGCTGGTGTCGCAGGCGCACTTCGACAAGGTGACCGCGTGCATCGAGCGCGCCCGCGCCGAAGGCGGCCGCGTGCTCTGCGGCGGCGCGCGTGTCGCGGTCGGCGGCCGCTGCGCCGACGGCTGGTTCGTCGCGCCGACCGTGATCGAGGGGCTCGCCCCGGATTGCGCGACGAACCAGGACGAGATCTTCGGACCGGTCGTCAGCCTGATTCCGTTCGACGACGAGCGCGACGCGCTCGCGATCGCGAACGGCACCGGTTACGGGCTCGCCGCGTCGCTGTGGACCTCGAACCTCGATCGCGCGCACCGCACGGCCGCCGCGCTCGAGTTCGGCATCGTCTGGATCAACTGCTGGCTGCTGCGCGACCTGCGCACGCCGTTCGGCGGCGTGAAGAACTCCGGCGTCGGCCGCGAAGGCGGCGTCGACGCGCTGCGCTTCTTCACCGAGCCGAAGAACGTCTGCATCCGTTTCGTCCGGAACTGATTTCGATGCCCGACTACGCCGATCTGCTGCGACGCAACCGCGCCTGGTCCGACGCGCTGCGCGCGCGCGACCCGGACTTCTTCAAGCGGCTCTCCGAGCAGCAGGCGCCGCAGTACCTGTGGATCGGCTGCTCGGATTCGCGCGTGCCGGCGAATCAGATCATCGACATGGCGCCCGGCGAGGTGTTCGTGCACCGCAACGTCGCCAACGTCGTCGTGCACACGGACCTGAACTGCCTCAGCACGATCCAGTTCGCGGTCGACGTGCTGAAGGTCCGCCACGTCCTCGTCGTCGGCCACTACGGCTGCGGCGGCGTGCGCGCGGTGCTCGAGCGCCAGCGCCTCGGCCTCGTCGACAACTGGCTGCGCCACGTCGACGACGTGCGCGAGCGCCACCTCGAGACGCTGAGCCGCTGGCCGGATGCGGCGGCGCGGCACGCGCGCCTGTGCGAGCTGAACGTGATCGAGCAGGCGGCGAACGTCTGCCGCAGCACGATCGTGCTCGACGCGTGGGACCGCGGGCAGCCGCTGTCGGTGCACGGCTGGATCTACAGCCTCGCCGACGGCCGCGTGCGCGACCTCGGCATCGACGTCGACGCCGCCGCGGTGCTCGCCGAGCGCCGCGAGCGCGCGCTCGCCGCACTCGCGGCGGCGGCCGCCGGCGGCGTCGCCTGCGACGGCGGCGCGCCCGCCGCCGTCCCGGAGCGGGAAAGCAGCGAGGAATGAAGCCATGGCCGTCATCGCAGGGGTCGCGTCGCTGATCCTCGCGGCACAGATCGCGCAGGTCGAGCTGACGCCGGTCACCGGCGCCGCGATCACGCAGCAGCGCGACGCCGTCGACAAGTCCGAGCGCATCATGGCGCAGGCGCAGAAGCGCCCCGGCCTGCTCGCGCAGTACCTCTACATGCGCGAGGCGCGCGAGCGCGACCCGAAGATCGCGTTCCGGCTGATCTTCAACCAGTACCTCAGCTGGTTCGAGAGCTGGGTCGGCGACTACGCCGGCTCGCGCACGACGTTCTCGATCGCGCAGCCGCCGCAGAAGGACGACGCTGCACCGCCCGGCGAGCTCGGCTACGCGCCGGTAGCCGCGGTCGACGCGATCGCCGAGTTCGCGAAGGGCCGCCAGGCGATCTTCTTCAACGAGAACCACAACATCGCGCTGACGCGCACGCTGACCGTCGAACTGCTGTCGCGCCTGCGCGCCGACGGCTACGACACGTTCGCGGCCGAGACGCTCTACGCCGACGACCGCGGCCTCGCCCAGCGCGGCTACCCGACCTCCGACAGCGGCTTCTACACCGAGGAGCCGATCTACGCCGAGATGGTGCGCACCGCGCTGAAGCTCGGCTACAAGGTCGTCGCCTACGAGGACGAGTCGAACAAGATCGGCGACGCGCGCGAGCGCGAACAGGCGAAGAACCTGTATCAGCGCACGTTCGGCCGCGACCCGCCCACGCGGCTCGTCGTCAATGCGGGCTTCACGCACGTCCAGAAGGCCGGCAAGTACTTCGACGGCGTCGCGATGGCGACGCACTTCGCGAAGCTGTCCGGCATCGATCCGATCACGGTCGAGCAGACCGTGCTGATCCCGCACGAGCACGCCGAGGACGATCACCCGGTCTACCGCCGCATCGTGCGGACGACGCCGATCGCCGAGCCGACCGTGTTCCGCAACGGCGCCGGCGCATTGTGGTCGCTGCGGGCGCCGGCGTTCGACGTCAGCGTCGTGTTCCCGGCCGAGGTCTACCGGCACGGCCGGCCGACCTGGGCCGCGATCGGCGGCCTGCGCCGGCCCTACCTCGTCAGCGCGGAGCTGTGCAGGAACGCGCTGCCGTGCCTCGTCGAGGCGCGCTACGCGGACGAAGGCGACGACGCGATCCCGGCCGACCGCTGCGTGTTCGATCCGCTCGAGCGCGGCATTTCGAACAAGGACCGCGTGCGCACCTCGTCGGACGCGGTGCCGACGGCCGAGCTGTACCTGCGCCCCGGCAGCTACCGGATCGTCGCGCGCGACGTCGGCAACCGTATCATCGGCAGCCAGAGCGCCGTGGTCGGCGCGGGAGCTTGAATCACGGTGTCGACTCCGATTCTCAGCGAAGCCGCGCCGGCGCCGGTCGGCGCCTATCCGCACGCGCGCCGCGTCGGCGGCCTGCTGTTCCTCTCCGGCGTCGGCCCGCGCGTGCCGGGCACGAACGCGGTGCCCGGCAACGTCTACGACGCGGCCGGGCGCCTGCTCGGCTACGACATCGAGGCGCAGTGCCGGCAGGTGTTCGCGAACGTGCGCGCCGTGCTCGAAGCGAGCGGCGCGCGCTGGCGCGATCTCGTCGACGTGACCGTGTTCCTGACCGACATCGCGCGCGACTTCGCCGCGTACAACCGCATCTACGCCGAGCACTTCCCGGACCCGGCGAGCGCGCCGTGCCGCACCACGCTCGGCATCACCGCGCTGCCGACGCCGATCGCGATCGAGCTGAAGTGCATCGCCGCGGTCGGCTGAACCGCACCTCGACGAGCGCGCCGCGGACCGCGCCGACGCGGCCGGCGCCGCGCGGAGAGCGCGTAGAATCCGCGCCGGTGCGCACGGCCGCGCGCCGCATCCGCGCGAACGAGGAGAACCCCCGATGCTGCCGCCTCCGATCGACTTCCAGGCCTGGATCGACGCGCACCGCCACCTGCTGAAGCCGCCGGTCGGCAACAAGTGCATCGTCGACGGCGACTTCATCGTGATGATCGTCGGCGGCCCGAACCTGCGCACCGACTACCACTGGGACCAGGGGCCGGAGTTCTTCTACCAGCTCGAAGGCGAGATGGTGCTGAAGATCCAGGAGGACGGCGGCGTGCGCGACGTGCCGATCAAGGCCGGCCAGATCTTCTACCTGCCGCCGCGCGTGCCGCACTCGCCGCAGCGCATGCCGGACTCGGTCGGCCTCGTCATCGAGCGGCGGCGCCTGCCCGGCGAGGACGACGGCCTGCTGTGGTTCTGCGAGCGCTGCAACCACAAGATCTACGAGGAGTACTTCCACCTCGTCGACATCGAGAAGGACTTCCCGCGCGTGTTCGAGCACTTCTACCGCTCGCTCGACGCGCGCACCTGCAAGGCCTGCGGGCACGTGAACCCGGCGCCGGAGAAGTACCGCTGACGGCGCGCGCGGACCGACGCCGCCGCGGCGAGCCGCTGCGCCGATGCTGAACACGCTGCTCCAGCTCAAGCCGCGCGACGTGCCGGTGCGCGTCGCGTTGCGCAACACCGCCGCGGTCGCGCTGCCGCTCGCGCTCGGCCTCGCCACCGACCACGCCGGCCCCGGTCTCGCGATCGCGGTCGGCGCGCTGAACACGATGTTCTCGGATCAGCCCGGTCCGTACCGGCTGCGCATGCAGCGCATGCTGCTCGCCGCCTCGGCGGCCGGGCTGTCCGCGTTCGTCGGCAGCGTGATCGGCGCGAGCGCGCCGTGGCTCGTCGCCGCCGCCGCGCTGTGGGGCTTCGCCGGCGGCCTGCTCGTCGCGCTCGGCCCGGAGCCGGCGCGCGTCGGCCTGACCAGCATGATCCTGCTCGTGATCATGGCCGCGCAGCCGCGCGCGCCGCAGGACGCGATCGGCCCGGCGCTGCTCGTCTGCGCCGGCGGCGTGCTGCAGACGCTGTTCGCGATCGCGGCTTGGCCGCTGCAGCGCTACCGGCCCGAGCGCCACGCGCTCGCCGGCGTCTGCCGCCAGCTCGCCGCGTCGGCGCGCGCGCGCGCCGATGCGGACCAGGCGCCGCCGGTCACGCAGGCGCTGCTCGACGCCGAGAACCTGCTGCACGGCAGCCACCGCGCGCGCGGTCCCGCGATGGAGGCGTTCCGCGTGCTCGCCGAGATCGTCGAGCGCGCGCGCATCGAGCTGCTCGCGATCGGCGACCTCGACGCCGCGCTGCCGGAAGGCGACGCGCGGCGCACGCTCGCGCGGCTGCGCGAATACGCCGCGCGCGCGCTGGTCGCGATCGCCGACGCGCTCGAGCGCGGCGCGAGCCCGCTCGCCGCCGCGGCCGCGCTCGAGGGCTACGACGCCGCGCTCGCGTCGCTGAAGACGCTCCGCGCGCGCGAGCCCGATCGCCGCGTGCAGCGGCTGCTCGCGATCGCCGCCGCACGCGGCGACGGTCTCGGCGGCCAGCTGCGTGCGGCGACGCGCAACGCCGAGATCGCCGGCAGCCGCGGCGAGCTGCGCGCGGCCGAGCGCGAGTCGCGGCTGCCGCGCGCGCTGCGCCCGCGCAATCCGCTCGCGATCCTGCGCGCGAACCTCGGCCTGTCCTCGATCGCGTGCCGGCACGCGATCCGCTGCAGCGTCTGCCTCGCGATCGCGGTCGCGCTGGAACGCGCGCTCGCGCTGCCGCACGGATTCTGGTTTCCGATGACGGCCGCGATCGTGCTGAAGCCGGACTTCGCCGGCACGCTCAGCTTCGGCGTGCTGCGCGTGATCGGCACGATCCTCGGCCTCGTGCTGACCAGCGTGCTCGTGCACGTCGCGTTCGGCGGCGCCTGGGAGCGTCTGTTGCTGCTCGCCGTGCTGTGCTTCGGCTTCCGCGAGCTGACCGCGATGCACTACGCGCTCGGCGTCATGCTGCTGACCGGCCTGGTCGTGATCCTGCTCTCGTTCGAAGGCATCGCTCCGGGCGAGACGATGCTCGCGCGCGGCGTCGCGACCGCGGCCGGCAGCGCGCTGTCGCTGACCGCCTATGCGCTGTGGCCGACCTGGGAGCACGCGCGCGTGCAGCCGGCGCTGGCGGCGATGATCGAGGCGTACCGCGCCTATTTCGCGGCGCTGCTCGGCGGCGGCGCGCAGGCGCGCGCGAACGCGCGCAGCCTGGCGCGGAGCGCGCGCACGAACGTGCAGGCCTCGCTCGACCGCCTGCGCAACGAGCCGCGCCGCGACCGCGAGCTCGTCGCCCTCGCCGAAGGCGTATTCGCCAACGCGAACCGCTTCGTGCGCGCGACGATGGCGCTGGAGGCCGTGCTCGGCGATCCGCTCGCCGCGCGCGACGATGGTGCGCCGGCCGCGATTCCCGAGCGCGAGCGCGTGCTCGAATTCGCCGCGCGCGTCGAGGCGGCGCTCGCCGCGCTCGCGACCGCGCTGCGCGACGGCGCCGCGCCGAACTTCGAGCGCCTGCGGCCGCACGAGCGCGCGCTCGCGCAAGCGCTCGCGGCCGTAGGCGCCGACGAAGCGACGTCGCACGCGGCGATCGCGATCGCCGACGCCTGCGACCGCATGACCGACAGCATCGACACGATCGCCTATCTGCTGCGCAAGGCGCGCGAGCGGAGCTGACGCCGTGCGTCGGCGCGCCGGGAATTCCAGCGCCTTCCCGGCCCGCCGGCGATCCGCGCGACGCGCACGAGCGGGCCGGCTGCGTGACGTTCGCTCGTCCACGTCCCTACAATGCCCGCGACTCAAAAGGGCTCTCGAGACCTCGTCGATGCAGCAAAATGGCGACGTGACCATGCTGATCCGCGCCTGGCAAGGCGGAGAAGCCGGCGCACTCGACAGGCTGCTGCCGCTGGTCTACGCCGATCTGCGCGCGATGGCCGCACGCCTGCTGGCCGGCGATTCGGCCACGACGCTGCAGCCGACCGAGCTGCTGCACGACACGCTGCTCAAAGTCCTGCGCGTGGAGCCGCTGCGGATCGTCGACCGCCAGCACTTCTTCAGCGCGTTCGCTCGGTTGATGCGTCATCTGATCATCGACCGCATCCGCGAGATCCGGGCCGAGAAGCGCAGCGGCGACTTGGAGCGCGTCGACCTGTTCGAGCTGATCGACCTGCCGCTGCCGCACGACCTGGACATCGAGAAGCTGCACGCGGCCATCGACGATCTCGATCTGGAGGAACCGCGCCTGGCCCGCATCGTCGAGCTGCGCTATTTCGTCGGACTGACGATGCAGGACATCGCCAAGGCGCTCGAGGTCGACGAACGCACCGTCTATCGCGGCTGGGCCGTCGCGCGCAGCTGGCTGCAGACGCAGATGGCGCCGTGACGACGCTCCTGCCGGATCGCGCCCGCGGCCGCGCGGAGCTGGAATGGCTGAATCGCCTGTTCGATTCGTCGGCATCCGAACGCGAGGCGCGTTTGGGCGAGCTCGCCGCGCAGGACGCCGACCTCGCCGATGCCGTCCGGGCGCTGCTGGCGGCGGCGGATGCCGCGGACGCCGAAGAAGCCGCCTCGCCGGACGGGCCGTCCGATCCGAACCGCATCGGCCCCGACTCGCTGATCGGCGGCCGTTTCCGCCTGCTGCGTCCGCTCGGCAGCGGCGGCATGGGCGACGTGTTCCTGGCGCAGCGCATCGACGAGATCGAGCACTACGTCGCGATCAAGATCCTGCACGAAGGCGGCCGTGCGGTTTCGCGCGCGCGCGCGCGGCGCGAGCAGCAGATCCTGGCGAAGCTGGCCCATCCGAACATCGCCGGCCTGATCGACGCCGGCCTCACCGAAAGCGGGCGGCCATGGTTCGCGATGGATTACGTCGACGGCGAGCGGTTGATCGCGTGGTGCGATCGGAGACGCTCGAGCGTCTCCGACCGCGTGCGGCGGTTCGCCTCCCTCTGCCGCGCCGTCCAGTTCGCTCACAAGAACCTGATCCTGCACCGCGACCTGAAGCCGTCCAACATTCTGGTCGACAACGAAGGCGTGCCGAAGCTGCTGGATTTCGGCATCGCCAAGGTCATGGGCGCGAACGAGATCGACGAAACGCGAACTCTGGCGCTGACGCCGGCCTACGCGGCGCCGGAACAGTTGCGCGGCGAGCCGGCCACGACGGCCAGCGACGTCTATCAGCTCGGCAGCGTGCTCTACGAACTGGTCAGCGGCGTGTCGGTGCAGCAGGCGCGCAAAGCGGCCGCGCGCGACGACGAGACCGCGGCCGAGCTGCCGCGTCCGCACCAAGCGCTCGCGGCGCGCGTCGTCGGCGACCGCAGCGCGGCCGAACAGGCCGCGCAGGCGCGCGGCGAATCGCCCGAGCGGCTCGTACGGCTGCTCAGGAGCGATCTCGGCCGCATCGTCGCGAAGGCGACCGCGTTGCGTCCGAGTGAGCGTTACGACACGGCGCAAGCCTTCGCGGACGATCTCGAACGCTGGCTGGCCGGTCTTCCGGTGCGCGCGCATCGGCCGTCTCTGGCCTATTCGTTCGGCAAGCTGCTGCGCCGGCACACCTGGGCCGCGGCCGCGATCCTGGCGTTGGGCCTCGGCCTCGTCCTCGCGACCGTCGTCGCCTTCGACAAGGCCGCGTCGGAGCGGCGTCAGCGCGAACAGGCGGATGCCGAGCGCCGCACGGCCGAGCAGCAGCGCGACATTGCGCGCAGTCAGCGCGAGCGTTCGGACGCGATGGTCGGGTTTCTGCGCAGCGTGTTCCAGCAGGCCAACGTGGATCGTTTCGGCACTCCTGAAATCGCCGCCCCCGCTCTGCTTACGCGTGCCGTCGATGCACTCGACCGGCGTACCGACGTCGACGAGACGACGCGCGCCGTCCTGCTCGCCGAAATCGGAGACGCTTTCACGAATCTCGGCCAGCCGCGCTCCGGTCTCGCGCCGGCCGAGCGAGCGGTCGCCGCACTGCAGCCACAGCGCGACCGTCACGCCGTCGAGTTCCTCGCCGCTCTGCTGGCGCTGCTCAGGATCGACACCGAATTGGGTCGCTATGCGGACGCGATCCAACGCGCGACCGAGGCGCTTTCGCTGGCGCAAGGCACGTACGACGACGAGCGCAACTGGTATGCCGCGGTGCTCGCGCAACGCGGATTCGTTTACGCCTTGCAAGGCCGGACTGCGCAAGCCGCCGCGGATGCGCGCTTGGCGATCGAGCATCTCGACGAGGACAACCGCGGCAACGGCGAAGATGCGATCACGGCGCTGAACACATTCGCCGCGGCGTCCGTGCTGCAGTCCGACTATCGCCAAGCGGCCAATGCGTGGCGCCGTACTCTGGCCATCGCCGAGGGCGATCCGTCGATCGGCGATTCCGTAACGCTTTCTCTCAAAGGGAACCTCGCGTCGAGCCTCTATCACGCCGGCGACAACGCCGCAGCGATTGAATTGTTGGAGCCGGCCACACAGGAGCTCGAAACGATCACCGGCGCAGCGAGCGTCGCTACGGTGATGGCGAAGGTGACGCTGCTGCGATGCGATCTCGCGAGCGGAGATGCGCGGTCGGCGCGCGAACTGTACGACCAGTTGCGCGCCGTACGGTCGGTGGTCGATCGGCAGAGCGCGCGCGCGCAGGGGCACGTCGTGGATGGAATGCTGAGCTACCAGATCGCGATCGGCCATTTCGGAGACGCCGCGCAATTGGCCCGAGGCTTCCTCGATGCGCCGACCGAAGCACCCGCCGATCCGCGGCGCCGCAACGACATCCGACGGCTGCTCGGCGAAGCCGAACTGCATCTCGGTCGGCCTGACGCCGCGTCGGCCGCGTTCGAATCCCTCCTGAGCGATGCATCGATGCGCGACAACGTCGCGCAGCATGCCGCCTTGGAAGACGGCATCGGCCGAGCACGGCTGGCCGGCGGCGATGCCGCGGCTGCGATCGAGCCCCTGCATCAGGCCGCAGAAGACCTTCGCCGCATCCAGGGCGTGGAAAAGCCGGCCGTGCTGCGCAGCGAGATTCACGAGTTGTGGGCACGCGCATTGGCGACGAAGGACCCGCGGATCCTCGATCGGTTGCAGGAGAAGCGTAGCGCACTCGTCGCCGCGCTCGGCGGCGAGGACAAGCTGCAGGTATGGCAGCTCGATCGATTGCTGGACGATCTTTCGCGCCGCTTGGGCGGACCCGGCGTCGATCCCGAGCGGCACGCACGCGCCGAAGCCGAGCTGCGCCGCATAGCCGGAAGTCCGAAGCCGCCGGCCTACATC
>DASWOS010000313.1:0-6113 GCA_036398645.1 Dokdonella sp.
GCGTAGAACAGAATGTAGAGATAGCACGGCAGCATGACCGCGACGAACACGAGCTGGAAGTCGTGGCGCTCGCGCAGCAGCGCGAACAGCTGCGGCACGATCGCGCCGCCGGCGATGCCCATGACGAGCAGCGCCGAGCCGATCTCGGTCAGGCGGCCGAGACCGGCGATCGCGAGCGGAAAGATCGCCGGCCACATCATTGCGTTGGCGAAGCCGAGCGTCGCGACGAACGCGACCGAGACGTGGCCGGTGCTGACGTACGCGCCGATCGAGAGCGCGGCGCCGAGCGTCGCCGACAGCGCGAGATAGCGCGCCTGCGACACGTAGCGCGGAATCAGCGCGAGGCCGACGAGGTAGCCGAGCAGCATCGCGCCGAGCGTGAAGAACGTGAAGAACTTCGTCTGGTCGGCCGGCAGGCCGAAGCCGCGCCCGTAGGTGCCGATCGCGTCGCCGGCCATGACCTCGACGCCGACGTAGAGAAACAGGCAGAGCACGCCGAGCCAGAGATGCGGATACGCGAGCAGGCCGCGCGCGTCGTCGCCGGCGCGGTTCGCCTCGGCCGCGCGGATCTCCGGCAGCGGCGAGCGCGCGACCCACAGGCCGAGCGCGCCGAGCACGACGGCCATGACGAGGTACGGCACGTGGATGCGCGCGGCGAACGCGTCGAGCAGCGCGGCCTTCGTCGGCGCGTCGGCCGCGGCGACCTGCGCGGTCAGGTCGCCCATGCCGTGCATGACGACGGCGCCGATGACGAGCTGCGCGAGCATGCCGGCGACCTTGTTGCAGATGCCCATGAACGCGATGCGCTGCGCTGCGCTCTCGATCGGCCCGACGATGCTGACGTACGGATTCACCGCGGTCTGCAGCAGCGCGAGCCCGGCGCCGATCACGAACAGGCCCGAGAGCGCGCCCGGATACCAGCGCCGCACGACGAACTCGCCGAACACGACCGCGCCGGCCGCCATCGTCAGCAGGCCGATCGCCATGCCGCGCTTCATGCCGGTGCGGCGCAGGATCCACGACGCCGGCAGCGCGAACACGACGTAGGAGAGATAGAACACGGTCAGCACGAGGAACGCGTTGACGACGTTCAGCTCGAACGCGAGCTCGACGAACTGGATCAGCGGCCCGTTCAGCCAGGTCACGAAGCCGAGCACGAAGAACAGCAGGCCGACGATGCGCATCGGCCGGCGGTCGGCGGCATTCGGCTGGACGGCGGCGAGCGCGGCGGGCATCGGCGTTCCCCCTGAGACGGACCGCGGCAGTATGTCCGCAGCGGACAAGTCGTATCAACGTTGTCATCCGGCGCCCGGCGAGGGTGCCGCGCGGCGATTCGAGCGGCTCGCTCGTCTCGGCGCCGCGCCCGGACGGCGCGGCCGCGCCGCCCGGACCGGCCGAGCATACGCGCGTGACAGGCCGGAGTCGTTTTGCGACGCAACGTTGACAACGTTGTCAATCGCACGCGAGACTCGCCGCGAAGCGGAGCCGAGTGGGCGGCGCCGCGGCGGCGGGGGAACGGGGCGTGCGCGAGGAACGGCTCGACGGGACGGCTGCGGCAGACGACGCATCGGCGCTGATCGCGGCCGACGTCGGCGGCACGCACGCGCGGCTCGCCTGGATCGAGCCCGCGGACGACGCGTCCGCATTCGCGATCCGCGCCTACCGCGAATACGTCTGCGCGGAATTCCCGAGCCTCGCCGCGATCGTCGTCGCGTTCCGCGCCGAGACCGGCGCGCCGGCGCAGCGCGTCGCGCTCGCGATCGCGGGCTACGTCGTCGACGGCGCGGTCGTGAACGTGAGCCTGCCCTGGTCGGTGTCGATCGCCGCGCTGCGCGACGCGATCGGCGCCCGCGAGCTCGCCGTCGTCAACGACTTCGAAGCGGCCGCGCACGCGATCGGACGCGTCGGCGCCGCGGACGCGACGCGGCTGTGCGGCCCGGAGCGCTCGCGCGGCGGCGCCGAGCTCGTCGTCGGTCCCGGCACCGGCCTCGGCGCGGCGCTGCGCGTGCCGCAGGACGGGCGCACGCTGGTGCTCGCGACCGAAGCCGGTCAGGCCACGCTCGCGCCGGAAACCGATCTCGAATTCGAGCTGCTGCGCGAGCTGCGCCGCAGCGAGCCGCGCGTGCTGATCGAGCACGTGCTGTCCGGTGGCGGCCTGGCCCGCCTCGACGCGGCGATCCGCGTCGTGCGCGGCGCGCCGGCGGCCGCGCGCACGCCGGCCGAGATCAGCGCGGCCGCGCTCGACGGCGGCGACGCGATCGCGGCGGAGGCGGTCGAGACGTTCTGCGGCTGGCTCGGCGCCGTGCTCGGCGACCTCGTGCTGCTGTACGGCGCGCAGGGCGGCGTCCATCTCGCCGGCGGCGTGCTGCCGCGAATCCGGCCGCTGCTCGCGCGCAGCCGTTTCGTCGAGCGCTTCCTCGCCAAGGGCGCGATGCGCGCCGCGCTCGAGCGCACGCCGGTGCGGCTCGTCGATCACGCGCAGCTCGGCGTCGTCGGCGCGGCGAGCTGGTACTTCGACCGCGGCCGCGCAGCCGGCGCGCGGTCGCTCTCGTTCGACGCGGCGCAGGCATGAGCGCCGCGGCAGTCAGTCACGGACGCGGCAGCGCAGGGAGCGACCCAGGCGGTCCGCGGCGCCGAGTGCGCAATGCGGCCTTACGACACCGAGGGGGAATACGATGAAGTATCCGAGAACGATTCTTTCCGCCGGCATCCTCGCCGTCTTCGGGCTGGCCGGCGCCGCGCGTGCGGACGACGCGGCGCCCGCCGCGCAGGAGCCGCCACCGTCCACGAGCGCGACCGACGCCGACAGCCAGGCGCTCGAGACGATCGTCGTGCACGGCATCCGCGAGAGTCTGAAGCGCTCGCTGGAGACCAAGCGCGACGCCGACGCGGTCGTCGACGCGATCACCGCCGAGGACATCGGCAAGTTCCCGAGCACGAACGTCGCCGAGGCGATGGCGGTGATTCCCGGCGTCACGATCGACCGCCGCTTCGGCCAGGGCGAGCGCGTCAGCATCAACGGCACCGATCCGAGCCTGAACCTGACGTTCCTCGACGGCCACCCGGTCGCCGAGACGACCTGGCTCTACGGCGAGCAGCCGAACCGCGGCTTCGACTACACGCTGCTCGCGCCGGAGATTCTCGGCCGGCTCGAGGTCTACAAGAGCCCGGAGGCGCGCCTTCCCGAGGGCAGCATCGGCGGCACGATCATCATGCACACGCGCGAGCCGCTCGATCTCGACGCGAACACGCTGAGCGGCTCGATCGGCGCGACCTACGGCGGCCAGTCGGACAAGACCAAGCCGAACGCGTCGCTGCTCTACAGCTGGAAGAACACCGACGGCACGTTCGGCGTCGCGGTGTCGGCGCAGCACTACGAGGAGAAGGTCGACCGCCAGGGCGAGGAGGTGTTCGGCTACAGCCCGGCCTCGAGCCTGACCGCGAGCCCGGCCGTCGCCGCCGCGATCGCGGCCGGCACGCTGAACCCGGACGCGCTCGTCCCGCAGGAGATCAACGCGGCGTATTTCCAGCAGACGCGCAAGCGCAACAGCGGCACGCTGAACCTGCAGTGGAAGCCGAGCGACGCGTTCGAGCTCGACGCGAAGGCGCTGTACATCCGCGAGAAGTTCGACAACTTCAATCAGTCGATGTACGGCTTCACGACGCAGACGCCGCAGAACATCACCGGTCTCGCGTCCGGCGCGGGCGGCGTGGTCACCAGCGGCCATTCCTGCGGCGTCGACGATCCCGGCTGCGCGGGCCTGCCCGCCAACGGCGGCAACGGCGCGGTCAACACGTATCTCGACAACCAGGCGCGCCTGTCGACGGTCACGACGAAGGGCCTCGACCTGACCGGCACGTACAAGGGCGACGGCTGGCATCTGTCGGCGAACGGCGGCATCAGCAAGTCCGACAACACCGACAACGCGCAGGCGTTCATCGAGCCGTACTACAACGGCGGCTACAGCTGGGATCTGCGCCGCGGCATCACGTTCGACGATCCGGCCGCGGCCGCGAACCCGGCCAACTGGCACGACGGCGACACGCCGGGCGGCGGCTGGGGCGGCAACTACGCCGAATGGCCGGCGAAGGCGAAGGACGTCTACGGACAGATCGACTTCGGCAAGACGCTCGACGGCTTCTTCAACGAGCTGCTGCTCGGCGTGCGCTACGCCAAGCACGACGAGAGCCGCTCGCTGTACATCTTCGGCGGCGTGCGCACCGCGGATCTCGCCACGATCGGCTACGACGGGCTGACCGACATCCTGTCCGCGTTCGGCGGCTTCGCGAACGACCAGCGCCACCACGTGCAGACGAGCTTCCACGGCGTGCTCGACTGGGTGCGCGGCAGCCCGCTCGGCGACGTGCCGGACGCCGGTTCGTTCCTGAACAACACGTACTCGGTCACGCAGGAGTCCGACGCCGGTTACGCGCAGCTGAACTTCGGCGACGAGACCGTGCACGGCAACCTCGGACTGCGCTTCGTGCACACCGACATCGACAGCACCGGCTACAGCTACAGCGGCACGCCGACGTATCCGCCGCCGGACGGCAGCCGCGCGACCGCGAGCGCGTCGCACGACAACGTGCTGCCGGCGTTCAACGTCGCCTGGGACGTCGCCCCCGACGTCGTGCTGCGCGGCGCGGTCGCCGAGGTCATCGCCTGGGCGCCGTACAACCAGGAGGTGCACAACACGTTCCTCAACGACACGGTGCTGACCGGCAGCGGCGGCAACGCCGACCTGAACCCGTACAAGTCGGTCAACGTCGACGTCTCGGCCGAGTGGTACTTCGCCGAGCAGTCCGTGCTCGCCGCGTCGCTGTTCTACAAGGACGTGCTGAACTACATCACGACCGACTCGCACGTCGAGCGCCAGTACAACTCGCAGCACACGACCGATCCGGACACGTACCAGCGCATCTACGTCGACGGCCACCTCGGCAATTGCGACGCGGACGGTTTCTGCGACTACAGCGTGCTGCGACCGCTGAACGGCGGCCGCGCGAAGGTCAAGGGCTTCACGCTGAGCTATCAGCAGCCGTTCGGCGACAGCGGCTTCGGCGTGCTCGCGAACTACACCTACGCCGACGCGAGCACGAAGTCCGGCGAGGACCTGCCGTACAACTCGCGCGACGCGGTCAACGTGAGCCCGTACTACGAGAAGGGACCGCTCAGCGCACGCGTGACCTACGGCTGGCGCAGCCATTATCTCGCCGGCGGCTACGTCGCCGGTGCGCCGCCGGCGTCGGTCGACGACTACGCCGAGGTCGACGCGTCGGCGACCTGGCGCTTCACGAACCAGCTTTCGCTGAACGTCAGCGCGATGAACCTGCTGAACGAGACCTACTTCGAGTACCTCGGCTCGAAGGAGCTGATCGCCGGCAAGTACAAGTCCGGCCGCCGCTACATGGCGAGCCTGCACTTCGACTTCTGACGTCGCCCTCGGCAAGGCGAAGCGTCGCGGGCCCGGCACGCTCCGGGCCCGCTTTTTTCTTCGCGGCGCCGCGCTACGCTGCGGCACGCGACCGACACCGCGCGAGGATCTCCTGCTGATGCGAACGGGCGCACGGCACGCTCTGCTCGGCGGCGTTCTCTGCGCCGCGCTCGGCGCCGCGCCGCCGCTGCTCGCGACAGCGCGCGAAGCCGCGCCGGCCTCGCCGCCGGAGCCGGCGCTGATCCCGCGGCCGGCCTCGCTCGAGCGCGGCGCCGGCGAATTCGTCGTCCGTACCGGCACGCCGGTGCGGGTCGAATCCGCGTGGCCCGAGGCGATCGGCATCGCGCGCGGCTTCGCCGAACGGCTCGCCGCGAGCCGCGGCCTGCGCGTCGACCTCGCGCCGCGCGGCGCACGCGCGGAACGCGCCGCGATCGTGTTCGCGCTCAATCCGTCGCTGCCGTCCGCGCTCGGCGACGAGGGCTACTCGCTCGCGGTCGACGCGCACGGCATCCGCGTCGCCGCGCGCGCGCCGGCCGGCCTGTTCTACGGCGGCGTGACGCTCTGGCAGCTGCTGACGCAGGACTTCGCGCGGACCGACGCGATCACGCTGCCGGCGCTGCGCATCGACGACGCGCCGCGCTTCGCCTGGCGCGGCGCATTGCTCGACTCGGCGCGGCA
>DASWOS010000314.1:0-2472 GCA_036398645.1 Dokdonella sp.
GCTCGATGCTGAACACGCCGAACACGTTCGGCTGGTATCTCGCCGCGCTGGTGTTCAAGTGGGCGAAGCGGCAGGGCGGCCTCGCCGCGATCGGCGCGCGCAACCGCGCGAAGGCCGAGCTGCTCTACGGCTACGTCGACGGCTCCGGCTACTATCGCAATGCGGTCGAACCGGCGTCGCGCTCGTGGATGAACGTGCCGTTCACGCTGCCGCGCGCGGAGCTCGACGCGCTTTTCCTCGAGGAGTCGCGCGCGGCCGGCCTGATCGCGCTGAAGGGCCATCGCGCGGTCGGCGGCATGCGCGCGTCGATCTACAACGCGATGCCGATCGAAGGCGTGCAGGCACTGGTCGACTTCATGCGCGACTTCGCCGCGCGCCACGGCTGACGCGCCGGCGCCGCGACGCGAGCGCGCCCGGCGACGATATCCTCATGCGCTCGCGAGACCCGGACAGCCCGCCATGCCGAAGAAACCGAAGACCGACGCCGCGCCGCCGCAGCTCGCCGAGGTGCGCGCGCGCATCGACGGCATCGACCGTCAGATCCAGGCGTTGATCGCCGAGCGCGCGCACTACGCGCTGCAGGTCGGCAAGGCGAAGGGCAAGCTCGCCGCCGCGGTCGACTACTACCGTCCGGAGCGCGAAGCGCAGGTGCTGCGCATGGTCGTCGACCGCAACGAGGGCCCGTTGAGCGACGAGGTGCTCGTGCACGTGTTCCGCGAGATCATGTCGGCCTGCCTCGCGCAGCAGGAGCCGCTGAAGATCGGCTATCTCGGTCCGGAGGGCACGTTCAGCCAGCAGGCCGTGCTGAAGCATTTCGGGCGCTCCGCGCACGGCATGCCGATGGCGAGCATCGAGGAGGTGTTCCAGGAGGTCGAGAACGGCAACGCCGACTTCGGCGTCGTGCCGGTCGAGAACTAGGGGCAGGGCACGATCCAGGTCACGCTCGACATGTTCCTGACCTCGGACCTGAAGATCTGCGGCGAGGTCGAGCTGCGCGTGCACCAGTTCCTGCTCTCGCGCGGCGGCCGCATCGAGGACATCGAGCGGATCTATTCGCATCCGCAGTCGTTCGCGCAGACGCAGGCGTGGCTGCGCGCGCACCTGCCCAAGGTCGAGAAGATCGCGGTGTCGAGCAACGCCGAAGCCGCGCGGCGCGCGCGCAACGCCGACGACGCGGCGGCGATCGCCGGCGAGAGTGCGGGCCTGATCTACGGGCTCAAGAAAGTCATCACCGGCGCGATCGAGGATCACGCGGACAACACGACGCGCTTCCTCGTGATCGGCCGCCAGATCTTCCCGCCGTCCGGCCACGACCGCACCTCGGTGCTGGTCTTCGTCAAGGATCAGCCTGGCGCGCTGTTCAACGTGCTGAGCCCGTTCGCGCGGCACGGCATCAGCATGAACCGCATCGAGTCGCGGCCGTCGCACCACGCGAAATGGGAGTACGGCTTCTTCATCGACCTCGCCGGCCACGTCGACGACGACGCGATGAAGCAGGCGCTCGCCGAGCTCGACGCGCACGCGGCACAGATCAAGCTGCTCGGCTCGTACCCGGTCGCGGTGCCGTGAGCGCGGCGCGCGCTTCCGGCCCGGCCGACGACGCCGCGTCCGCCGCGCGCGGCTTCGACGCGACGCGGCTCGCGAACGCGGCGACGCGGGCGCTCCGCGCGTACGACCCCGGCCACGACCTGCCGGCGCTGCGCCGCCGCTTCGGCGCCGCGATCGCCGAGCTCGGCTCGAACGAGAACCCGCTCGGGCCGAGCCCGCGCGCGCTCGAGGCGATGCGCGCGGCGCTCGTCGACAGCTTCCGCTATCCGGACCCGCGCGGCGCGGCGCTGAAGGGCGCGCTTGCCGCGCAGCTCGCGGTCGAGCCGGAGCGCATCGCGCTCGGCAACAGCTCGCACGAGCTCTTGATGCTGCTCGCGCAATGCTTCGCCGACGCGGCGCACTCGGTCGCGTTCTCGCAATACGGCTTCGCGGTGTTCGCGATCGCGGCGGCCGCGGCCGGCGCGGCGCCGATCCGCGTGCCGGCGTTGCCGCGCACGCACGCGAGCGCGCCGCTCGGCCACGATCTCGGCGCGATCGCGGCCGCGGTGCGCGCCGACACGCGGATCGTCTATCTCGCGAATCCGAACAACCCGACCGGCACCTGGTTCGACGCCGCGGCGCTCGCCGCGCTGCTCGCGCGCGTGCCGCAGGACGTGCTCGTCGTCGTCGACGAGGCGTATCACGAATACGTCGACGCGGACCGCGTCGGCAGCGCGCTCGAGCTCGCCCTGCGCCATCCGAACCTGATCGTCACGCGCACGTTCTCGAAGGCGTACGCGCTGGCCGGGCTGCGCGTCGGCTATCTCGTCGCCGATCCGAGCGTCGTCGCGGTCGTCGAGCGGCTGCGCGAGTCGTTCAACTTGAACAACGTCGCGCTCGCCGCGGCCGAAGCCGCGCTCGCGGACCGCGAGCACCTCGAGCACG
>DASWOS010000315.1:0-5931 GCA_036398645.1 Dokdonella sp.
GAAGCCGCGGCCCCGCGCCGGCCGCCGCGCGGTGCGACGAATTTCTTGCCGCGCGGGGCGCAACGGTTTCCCGCTGCGCGGCCGTGCCGCGAGCGCGTGCGGATCACGGCGGCCGCGGTGGAAACCCGCTGCGCGACCGCCGTTCGCGGCGTGCGCGGCCCGCACGAGAATTGCACGACTCCGCGCGGCGCCGCGACGCGGCGGCGATGCGGAGGCGAAGTGGCGGCGAACGGACCGCGCGTACGAAAACCCGGCGACCGGAGCCGCGACGCGGCGACGGCGCCGCCGGCCGGCGCGGAGCTCGCACGGCTCGGCCGCGCCGCGCGCAAGTGCCGCGCCTGCCCGCTCTGGGAGCACGCGACGCAGACCGTGTTCGGCCAAGGCCCGGCCGACGCGTCGCTGATGTTCGTCGGCGAGCAGGCCGGCGACCGCGAGGACCTCGACGGTCACCCGTTTGTCGGCCCGGCCGGGCGCCTGCTCGACGGCGCGCTCGCCGAGGTCGGCATCGAGCGCAGCGGCATCTACGTGACGAACGTGATCAAGCACTTCAAGTTCGAGCTGCGCGGCAAGCGGCGCCTGCACAAGCGCGCGAACGCGGCCGAGATCGACGCGTGCCTGCGCTGGCTCCGCGCCGAGATCGACTGCGTGCGGCCGCGCCACGTCGTCTGCCTCGGCGCGCTCGCCGCGCGCGTGATGCTCGGCGCCGCATTCAAGCTGCAGCAGAACCGCGGACGCTGGTTCGAGATCGGCGACGGCCGCTGGTGCCTCGCGACCGTGCATCCGTCGTTCGTGCTGCGCTCGCGCATCGGCGGCGGCTACGAGGAGACGTATCGCGCGTTCGTCGCGGACCTCGCGCGCGTGCGCCGCCCGCCCGCGTGAGCGGGCGCGCCGCGCGGCGCGGCGCGCAATCCGGAGACGCTTCGCGGAAGATTTTTCCGTACCGATCATGCCGCTGCGCGCGCGCACGCGGTGCCGCCGGACTGGCACGAGCCCTGCAGCATGAACGGGCGTTCCGGCAGCCGCCGGCGATTCAGGGCCCGTTTCATGGACAAGCCGACCGCCGCTCGCAGCGAGCGGACTGCGCAAGCCGGCGCGGCGCCGGCTTCCGACCACGCAGCGGCCACCGCGGCGACGAGCACGCAGACGCTGGCGCGCCTGTTCGAGTTGCTCGCGAAGCCGCAGAACGCCGAGCCGATCAAGTACGGCCACGTGCGCTATGACGGCGTGCTCTACGTCGTCGGCCGCGAACCGAGCGGCGACGATGCCGACGTGCTGTATCGGCAGCTCGCCGACTGCAGCGGCGACTCGCGCTACGCCACGCTCGGCGAGCCGACCTGGTACGGCGCGCTCGACCCGTTCACCGCGATCGCCGAGGCCGCCTACCACGCTCTGTGCCGTCCGCCGACGGACGCCGCCGACACGCTCGGCGCGCTGTACCGCCTGCGCGTGCGCGGCCGCTTCGCGGACCTGCACGGTCGCGAGCGCTTCCAGCCGGTCATCGTCGGCGACAGCTACGTCGCGACGCAGGCGCTCGCGCGCGAGGTGCGCGCACGCGCCGCGCTGTCCGGCGTGCTGTATCCGTCGGCGCGCAGCAGCGGCACCTGCCTCGCCGTGTTCGCGCGCTGCGCGCTGCGCGGCGCGCAGCGGCTCGACGCGCTGCCGATGCGGCGCGTGTCGCCGTCGTGCCTGAAGGTGCGCGCACCGTGGAGCCGGACCTGGTGGAAGCTCAGGCTCGAGGACCTCCGCCGCAACGTCGGCGCGAAGCTCGAATGCGCCTGAGCGCGATCCGCGCCGCCCGGCGCCCCGAAACGTACGAACCCTGCACAACGAGGTCGTCATGAACGAGCACACGAACGGACAAAGCCGCGGCCGCGGCTTCGCCTCGATGGACCGCGCGAAGCAGCGCGAGATCGCCCGCCTCGGCGGCCGCGCCGCGCACCGCCGCGGCACCGCGCACGAGTTCACGCCGGAAGAAGCGCGCGCGGCCGGCCAGAAAGGCGGCGCCGCGGTCAGCGCGGACCGCTCGCACATGGCCGCGATCGGCCGCCGCGGCGGAGAGGCGAGCCGCCGCTACGGCTCGGCGAAGCGCGGACCGGACGACGCGCCCGCCGAAGGACGTGACGACGGCGACGCGCACGCGGCGCCGGCCGGCGCACGCACGCAGGACGCCGAGCCCGCGGCACGGCGACCGGCGTTCTAGCCGGACGCCGGCGCGTCGCTCGCGGCACCGCCGCCGTCGCGGCGCGTCGTCGCGGCCTCCTGCGTGCGCGGCCGTTGGCCCGCCCGCCCCTCGCGGCGTTTCGGACGCGTCGCGCCGCGACGAGCCATGGCACGCGGCTGTGCGGGGAATGCGGGCGCGTTCACGCCCAGCTCTCGACGGGTCGGGGCACCGTGCATCGAGGTCGGGGCGCCCCGCGTCCGGCGCCCGCGCGCTTGGACGCCCGCCGCGCGGCGATCGCGATCGCGACGAAGCGCCCTGCACCCGCGCGCGCCCTCGGCGCCCGGCCGCGGTGCGGCGGCTTCAGCCCGGCGCGGCGCCGCTCGCGCCGAACGGCGGCTTCGCGAGCCAGATCAGCAGCGCGATCGCGGCGAACACGCAGCCGAACAGCCAGAGCACGTCGTTGACCGCGAGCGTCTGCGCCTGCAGCGTCATCACCTGATCGACCGCGGCGTACGGCGCGAGTCCGCCGAGCCCGCCGTGCTGCAGCGGCTGCAGGTAGTCGACGAGCGCCGGCGCGCCGGCCTGGACGTTCTCCGCGAGCCGCGCGTGGTGGAAGGTCGCGCGATGGTCGTACAGCGTCGTCGTGACCGCGGTCGACACGCTGCTCGCGAGCGTGCGGAAGAAGTTCGCGAGGCCCGACGCGCTCGCGACTTCGTCGGCGCCGAGCCCGGACAACAGGATCTGGTTCACCGGCACGAAGAACATCGCGACGCCGAAGCCCTGCACGAAGCGCGGCAGCACGACCGTGAAGTACGACACCTCCTCGGTGAAGTGCGACGCCCAGAACGACGCGAACGCGAACACGAAGAAGCCGAGCGAGACGAGCAGCCGGAGCTCGAGCCGCGATTGCAGCGCGCCGACCAGCGGCGAGAACAGGAACGAGAGCACGCCGATCGGCGCGATCGCGAGTCCGGCCCAGGTCGCGTTGTAGCCCATGACGTCCTGCAGCCAGCGCGGCAGCACGACCGTGCCGCCGAAGAACGCGAACATGCCGAAGGTCAGCGCGGTCACGCCGACGAGGAAGTTGCGTCGGCGGAACAGCAGCAGGTTGACGACGCGGTTCTCCTCGACGATCTCCCACGGGATCAGGAAGCTCAGGCACACCAGCGCGACGATGCCGAGCGCGGTGATCATCGGCGAGGAGAACCAGTCGTTCTCGTTGCCCTTGTCGAGCATGAACTGCAGCGAGCCGACGCCGACCGCGAGCAGGAACAGCCCGATCGCGTCGACCGGCACGCGCTGCGTGCGCGACTCGCGCTCGCGCAGCAGGAAGAACGCGAGCAGCAGCGCCGCGACGCCGACCGGCACGTTGATGAAGAAGATCCACGGCCACGAGTAGTTGTCGGTGATCCAGCCGCCGAGGATCGGGCCGAAGATCGGCGCGACGACGACGGTCATCGCCCACAGCCCGGTCGCGAGCGAGCGCTTCTCCTCCGGATAGTTCCTGAGCAGCAGCGCCTGCGACAGCGGCACCATCGGTCCGGACACGAGGCCCTGCAGCAGGCGCAGCACGACCAGCATCGGCATGCTCGCGGCGAAGCCGCACGCGGTCGAGAACACGACGAACAGCGCGACCGACACGCAGAACGTGCGCACTTCGCCGTAGCGCCGCGAGATCCAGCCGGTCAGCGGCTGCATGACCGCGCTCGCGAGCGAATACGCGCTGATCGCCCAGGTGCCTTCCGACGGCGTCACGCCGAGGTTGCCGGCGATCGTCTGCACGGACACGTTGACGATCGAGATGTCGAGCACCTCCATGAACGTCGCCAGCGCGACCGCGAGCGTCAGCAGCACGAGCGCGCCGCCGTGCAGCGGCGCCGCGCGCTCGTCGGCGCGGAACCCGAGCGCGGCCATCAGCGCGGCGCCGGCGGCGCGGCGGCGAGATGGCGCGCGATGACCGCGTCGGCGGCCGCGTCGGCGTCGCGAACCTGCTCGCCGTAGACCGCGGTCGAGGCGATCGCGGCGTCGCGCGGCGCCGCGGCGAGCACCGCGCCGTCGCGCTCGTGCGTGTCGATCTTCGCGTAGATCGACAGACCGATGCGCAGCGGGTACCGGTGCAGCTCGCCGGGATCGAGCGCGACGCGCACCGGCACGCGCTGCACGATCTTGATCCAGTTGCCGGACGCGTTCTGCGGCGGCAGCAGCGCCGACGACGCGCCGGTGCCGGCGGAGAGGCCCTGCACGTGGCCGTGGTACACGACGTCGCCGCCGTACAGATCGGCGGTCAGCTCGACCGGCTGGCCGAGACGCACGTGCTCGAGCTGCACTTCCTTGAAGTTCGCGTCGACCCAGACGCGGTCGAGCGGCACGACGACGAGCAGACGCTGGCCGGCCTGCACGGTCTGGCCGACCTGCATCTGCCGCTGCATCGCGTAGCCGTCGACCGGCGCGACGACGACCGTGCGCGCGAGCGCGAGCCACGCGTCGGCGTAGCGCGCACGCGCCTGCTGCACGGCCGGCGCGTGCACGACGTCGACGCCGTCGACGAGCGCGTGCGCGGCGGCCGCCTGCCGGCGCGCCTGCTCGAGCGCCGCACGCGCGGCGCGCATCTGCGCCCGCGCGTTGGCGACCTCCTCCTGCGCGCCGGCGTGCGCGGCGATCAGTGGCGCGCGGCGCGCGTACTCGGCCGAGGCGCGCGCCTCCTCGGCCTCGCGCTGCGCGATCGCGGCGTCGGCGGTCGCGGCGCTCTCGATGCGTTGCTGCGTCTCGCGCACGGCCTGCGCGAGCGCACCTTCGGCGTCGGCGAGCGCGACGCGCGCATCGGCGTCGTCGAGCCGCGCGACGACCTGACCCGCGGCGACGCGGTCGGTGTCGTCGGCGAGCACCGCGACGACGGTGCCGCCGACCAGCGGCGCGACGATGACCTGATCGCCGGCGACGTAGGCATCGTCGGTCGTCTCGCGATAGCGCCAGACGAACAGGTACAGCAGCAACCAGACGAGAGCGGCGATCAGGAACAGCACCGCGAGCGCGACGAAGATCCAGACGTGCCGCTTCTTCGCGCCGCGGCCGCCGTCCTTGCCGTCGCCCTTGCCGCCGTCGCCCTTGCCGCCGCCGCCCTTGCCGCCGCCGCCCTTGCCGTCGCCGCCCTTGCCGTCGCCGCCCTTACGGTCGCCGTCGCGGCTGCCGCGCCGGCCGCGGTCATCACCGCGGTCGCGGTCGTGCCGATCATCGCGATGCCGGTCGCGGTCGTACTCGCGGTCGCGCTCGTCGTCACGATCCCGGTCGTCGTCACGGTCGCGATCGTCATCGCGGTCCCGGTCGTCGTCGCGATCCCGATCGTCATCGCGATCGCGCTCGTCGTCGCGATCCCCGCCATCGTCACGATCCCGATCGTCGTCGCGGTCCCGGTCGTCGTCGCGATCCCGATCGTCATCGCGATCGCGGTGATCGGCGCGAACGCGGTCGGCGCGCGCGCCGGGCCCGCGGTCGCGCGCGTCGTCGCCGAAACGGCGGCCTTCCGCGCGAGCGGCGCGCGCGCCGCGCAGGCGCTCGCCGGCGGCGGGCTCGTCGCGACGGCGGCCGGCGGCCCGATCATCATCTCGGTCTCGGTCGCGTTCGTGCCGCATACCGTGCTCGTCGACGCGTGCGTCGCCGCCGCCGCGATCGTCGATGCGGACTTCGCGCTCGCCGCGCAGGCGCGCGCGACCGCCGGCGGCCTCGTCGCGCGCGCGGCCGGCACCGCGCGCGCCGCGACGGCTCGTGCGCGG